>CACYHM010000410.1 GCA_902774195.1 uncultured Eubacteriales bacterium | reverse complement strand
GGCTCATATATCAGGAGGTCTTCATAGGCCTCATATTTTTTGTCAAGATTCTTTAAGCGTCTTTGCCTCATATTACAGACCCTATCTGTCTCGACGCTATAATGAGCGCCAGAAACAGTATCATAAGCACCGCAGCGACCGCATCGCCGCGATGGAAGTGTATCTCGTTCATGCGCGTACGCCCGTCTCCTCCGTGGTAGCATCTGGCCTCCATCGCCAGCGCGAGATCGGAAGCTATCCTGAATGAGCTTACAAAGAGAGGAATGAGTATCGGTACGAGATTCTTCGCCCTCTGAAGAAGGTTTCCCGTTTCGAAGTCGGCGCCTCTTGCCTGCTGCGCCTTTATTATCTTGTCCGTCTCTTCCATGAGAGTCGGTATGAACCTGAGTGCGATGGTCATCATCAGGGCCAGCTCGTGGCTCGGAAGGCCTATCTTCGAGAACGGCTTAAGGAGCTTCTCGAGACCGTCCGTGAGCTCGATCGGCTTGGTCGTGAGCGTCATCACGGATGAACCGATGATGAGCAGGATCAGTCTGACCGCCATAAAGAAAGCCCGGCTGACTCCCTCCTCGGTGATCTTCAGGAACTTCCACTGCCACAGCACCCTTCCGTCGACCATGAACAGATTGATGACAAAGGTGAATGCTATGATCAGAAATACCGCGGTCAGTCCCCTGAAGATGAACTTAAGCGGAACCTTCGATACGGCGATCACCGCGAAAAGTCCCGCGGCAGCGATGAGAAAGCCCCGGAAATTGTTCACGACAAACAGCTCCACGATGTAGAGCAGTGTCGCGATGATCTTCGTCCTGGCATCGAGCCTGTGGATGACAGATCCTCCCGGATAGTATTGTCCGAGTGTGATATCTCTCAGCATTTCCCGAGGTACTTCCTTATATCTTCAGCAGCCTCATCTATGGTAAGGGCGCTGCTTTCAAAGCCCGCCGCTTTCGCGGCCAGCTCATTTACTATCTTTCTTGCCGGCGGAAGATCGAGACCCATCCCGGTCAGTTCATTCTCGTGCGAGAAAACTTCTGAAGGAGTGCCCTCAAGGCTTATCCTCCCCCCGCTCATTACCAGGATGCGGTCCGAGATGTCCGCGATGTCCCCCATATTGTGGGACACGAAGATGAGGATTATCCCCATATCTTCGTGTATCCTTCTGATCATGGAGAGTATCTCCCTGTGGGCGGACGGATCGAGTCCAGCTGTAGGCTCATCGAGTATGAGGACCTTGGGATGCATGGCGATCACGCCGGCTATAGCGATCCTTCTCTTCATTCCGCCTGAAAGCTCGAACGGCGACAGATCCTTTATTTCTTCATAATCGAGTCCGACCAGACTTATCGCGTGCCTGACCCTTCTGTCTGTCTCCTCTTCCGTGAGGCCGAGGTTCTTCGGTCCGAAAGCCACATCCTTTGCAACGGTCTCCTCGAACAGCTGGTATTCCGGATACTGGAATACCAGGCCGACCCTTCGCCTTATCTCAGTCATACGCGTTTTGCTGTCAGTGATGCATGTGCCGTCTATCCATATCTCTCCCGAATCAGGCCTGATGAGTCCGTTCAGATGCTGCAGAAGCGTAGACTTACCCGAACCCGTATGGCCTATGATACCGAGCACCATTCCGTCCGGAACATCAAAAGAGACTCCGTCGAGAGCAACGGTCTCACCCGGCATTCCGGGTTCATACGTATATCTGATATCCTTTACAGAAATGGCCATACCGTGTTATTTCCTTTTCAGATACTCTGCCATGTCGTCAATGCTCACCAGATCTTCGGGCAGCCCGGCGCTGTCACGCAGGGCGATGAGCGGCGGCATCTCAAGACCCGCCCTGTCTATCATTTCCCTGTCTGAGAACAGTTCATCAGGCGTCCTGTCGCAGAGGACCCTGCCGTCTTTCAGGACTATCACCCTGTCAGCCTGCTCGGCTTCGTTCATGAAGTGGGTTATGAGTATGCAGGTGATGCCATCGGAGTTCAGCTCTCTGATTATCTGCATCACGCTTTC
>CACYHM010000409.1 GCA_902774195.1 uncultured Eubacteriales bacterium | reverse complement strand
CCGCCAGCGTAGCGAGCCTGACCCCGTCAGTAACCCTGGCAGCCTTGTCTCTGCCGCCCTTTACTATGAAACTGATCATGCCTCCGCCGAGACCGTTCATCTGCTTCATCGCGAGCTCGTGCCTCTCGTGATCAGGGAGTCCCGGATAGAAGACCTTCTCGATCTTGTCGCTCTTCGCGAGGAACTCCGCGATCTTCTGCGCGTTTTTGCAGTGCCTCTCCATGCGGATGCCGAGCGTCTTGAGTCCTCTCTCCACTAGGAAGGCCTCGTTCGCCGCCATCGATGCTCCCGTCATGTCCTTGATACCGATCAGACGTATGTCGTCTATCGTCGCCTGGTCGGAGATGATGAAGCCGGCCAGAAGGTCTCCGTGGCCGTTGATGTACTTCGTGGCCGAATGCACCACTATGTCCGCTCCGAGTTCGAGCGGCCTCTGCAGGTACGGCGTCGCGAAGGTGTTGTCGCATATGAGCTTTATCTTAGGGTCGAACCCGTGGACGATATCCGCTGTTTTGCGTATGTCCGTTATCTTCAGGTTCGGGTTTACCGGCGTCTCGAGGTACACTATGCGTGTCTTTTCGTTCAGCGCAGCCTTCAGCTGCTCCTCGTCGTTGATGTCTATGAACCTTACCTTCACGCCGAATCTCGACAGGTGATGTTCGAAGAACTCGAATGTGCAGCCGTACAGCGCCTTGTCCGTAACGATCTCTTCACCGCCGCTGATGCATGTCCATATGGTGGCGGTCACGGCTCCCATGCCTGTAGCGGTCGCTATGGCAGCCTCGCCGCCTTCAAGCAGGGCCATCTTCTGCTCAAGAACTGTGCAGCTCGGATTGCCTATCCTGGTATATATGTATCCCGGCTCTTCGAGCGCGAACCTCGCCGCGCCCTGGTCTGTCGAGTCAAAGATGAACGTGGAGCTGTTGTAGACCGGCGTGGTGAGCGCTCCGAACTGATCCTTCTCTCCCGCGCCGTGTATAGCTTCTGTGTCAAAACTGTATTTCTTCATCCGGTCCCCTTTCTTATCTTTTCTGTTTCTTATCTTTTCTGTTTCTTATCTTTTTTGATTCATTTCTTTCTTGTCAGTGCCATTACCGCAGTTCCCGCGATCGATGTCAGCAGGAGGACGATCCATACAGCGAGGTAATTATCGTCGCCGGTCTTCACGCCCTTCTTTGATGAGCCGCCCGAAGCAGTCTTCCACACCGCCTTGAATGTGTGATCTCCGTTCACTGTGTACTTGTCTCCGGCGTTGTATCTGGAGCCTTCCCAGTAGTCGAATGTGTATCCGTCTCTGACCGGTTCAGGGAGAGTGATGACCGTGCCGTTCTTTTCCGTCATTGTTACGATCCCGGTCTTCCCGTCCAGGCTTCCGCCGTTCAGGTCGAATGTTATCACAGACTCATCTGTTCTATCTGCGATCTTTACGATAATGCAGTTCGGTTCTGTATCATTGTGGTTATCATCGCCGATGATCTTGTACCACACATAGTATGTCCCCGCTTCGGTCCCTTTCGGAATCGACTCGCTCCATTTGTTGCCCGCAGGCGGATCGGTATCGTTTTCGCCGAGAGCATATACCATGTCGCCGCCGGCCGCCCTGCCGGCCTTCACGAGTTCCTGTGCTTTTCCATTATACTTCAGTGTCTTTGCTTCCGGCTCTTTATCTATCGAGCCATCCTTTTCGAGCATTATGGTGACAATGGACTCCTTCTCAGATCTGATGAAATTGTCATTGCCCGCCGCGGTTACAAGCACGGTTATCGTATATGTTCCTACAGGAGCGTCTGCATCTATGGTCAGCGCCCTTCCGTCCAGAGCGCAGAAGTCTACTTCTCTATCGCCCTTTTTCTCGCTTATTTCCAGGACATCAAGGGGCAGATATACATGAGCTTCTTCCATCTGCGCTCTGCTTAATTTCAGAGTAACTTTTTTATCGCCAACTCTGTAATAGCCTTTATTTAAAATGTCCAGAGTATCATCCAGCATGGCAATGTTATCCTGCTTTGTTTT
>CACYHM010000408.1 GCA_902774195.1 uncultured Eubacteriales bacterium | reverse complement strand
GCCTTGCAGCTGTCGAGGACGGATCCTCCGCCGACAGCTAGTATGAAGTCGCAGCCCTCGGTCTTGAATATCTCTATGCCCTTTCTTACCAGCGACACTCTCGGATTAGGCACTACCCCTCCGAGCTCGACATACTCTATTCCTGCCTCCCTGAGAAGGCCTTCGACCTTGTCCAGGAGCCCGCTCTTTTTTACCGAGCCCGACCCGAAGTGAACCAGCACCTTCGTGGCGCCCTGCTCCGCAAGCACCCGTGCAACCTTGTCCACAGCGCCCTCGCCGAAGTAAACATGAGTCGGCGTGTAATATTCCATGATCCCCATAATGAACATCTCCTTTTTTACAACTCTTCAAACAGTATCGCCTCGTACGGCTTAAGCTGCATTATCTCCTCTGTTTCCGCGTCCGTGCGGCCCTGATTCGTCAGTCTGATCTTCAGCTCATCGAGTTCGAAATCTGACGGCATTATGAAGTCCGCCCTTGAAGCCGAAAAATTGCCGACTACGAGGAAGCGTGTCCCTCCGAGACTGCGGCTGTATGCGATCACCTGCCTGTCGTCAGGATAGTACTCGACCGTGTTTCCGTAGATCAGCGCCGGCTCGCTCTTTCTTAAACGGAGCACCTCCTGATAGAACCTGTAGACCGACTTGTCCGATGCAAGGTCGGCTTCGACATTGATATCTTTGTAATTCGGGTTCATGCACTGCCACGGCGCCGCGCCGGCATTGAAGCCTGCGTTCACACTGCCGTCCCAGTGCATAGGAGTTCTGGCGTGATCGCGAGCGCCGGATATTATCATTTTTTCGGCGGCTCTGGCAGGGATGTGTAACTCGGTCATCGAATCGTATACGAAATGCGATACCGGGTCCTTCAGCTGGCGGATGCTTCTGAACTTCGCATTCGTCATGCCGATCTCCTGCCCCTGGTAGATGAATGGCGTGCCCCAGCCGAAGTATGTGATGATCGGCAGGAAGGTCGCGGCCTCATACCTGTATTTTTTGTCGTTTATGCCGAAGCGGCTGACGCATCTGACGCAGTCGTGGTTTTCGAGTACGAGGGTGTTCCAGCCAATACCGTAGTGCCTGAGCTGCGGACCGATGAGACCTTTCTTGAACTTTCTGAGGCTGAACGGCTTCGGGATGAACTTCGTCCCGCCCAGGTTGTCGCTCATCATGTGCTCGAAATCGAATATGCTGTCGAGCTCGCCCGATTCCTCCATTACGTATCTGCGGGCGTGTTCCTCATCAGGTGCGTAGGATTCGCCTACGGTATATGTGTCATACAGTGAGAGCGCCCTGTCGTTCAGTTCCTTCAGGAATTCATGCATCCTCGGTCCGTCCACGTAGTACTGCGTGCCCTTCTGAAACTTCAGCGGATGTTTATCATCCTGGAGCGGATATACCTTGGACAGCAGGTTGAATACATCGAAGCGAAAGCCGTCCACGCCCTTGTCGAGCCAGAACCGCAGTATATCAGCCATCTCTTCCCTTACAGCGGGATTCTCCCAGTTGAGGTCAGGCTGCTCCGGAGCAAAGAGATGAAGGTAAAAGTCATCCGACCCGAGTATGCGCTCCCAGGCAGAACCGGTGAACGACGATGTCCAGTTTGTCGGAGGCAGAAGCTCCTCCCTGCCTTTTTTATCCTTTACCTTTCTTCCTTTGCGGATTATGTAGTAATCCCTGTATGGCGAGTACTCGTCGGCAAGAGCGGCTCTGAACCACGCATGCTGACTGCTCGTGTGATTGAAGACCGCATCCATCATGATCCTGAGCCCGCGTCTGTGGCATTCCGCTACGAGCCTGTCGAAGTCATCCATCGTACCGAATGCCGGGTGTATGGCCCTGTAGTCGGCTATGTCGTAGCCGTAATCTCTCCACGGAGACGCGTAAAGAGGAGAGAGCCATATGGCTGTCGCGCCCAGATCCTTTATATAGTCGAGCTTCGAGATGATGCCGGGTATGTCCCCCATGCCGTCGTTGTTCGAATCCATGAAGCTCAGCGGGTATATCTGGTATACC
>CACYHM010000407.1 GCA_902774195.1 uncultured Eubacteriales bacterium | reverse complement strand
AGATGTAGCCCTTGCCGTAATCGAGCTCCTTCATCAGCTTTGTAGGAGCATTGCGTATGTGGAGCGGAACGGGCTCGGCTATGCTCTCGTTAGCGTCGCGCGCCGCCTGCATGTAGGCGACTTCCATCGCGTTGGACTTAGGCGCGAGCGCATTGTAGATGACGGCCTCGGTGAGGTGCACACTGCACTCCGGCATTCCGATGAGATGACAGGCCTGGAATGCCGCGACCGAGAGCTCCAGAGCCCGCGGGTCGGCGAGGCCTACATCCTCTGCCGCAAAGCGTGTCACCCGCCGCGCGATGTACATCGGGTCCTCACCCGATTCAAGCATCCTCGCAAGCCAGTAGACAGCGGCATCGGCATCGGAATTCCTCATGGACTTGTGCAGAGCCGAGATGAGATTGTAGTGCTCTTCGCCCTGCTTGTCGTAGAGCAGGGACTTTCTGGAAGTGCACTGCTCGAAGTCCTCTGTCGTGACCGTTATTATCTCGTGTCCGTCCGAAGGATCAGCCGAATGATCGGCGTTCAGCACCATCATCTCGAGAGTCGAAAGCGCCGTCCTGGCATCGCCGTTGGCAAAACCGGCGAGAGCGCCGATGACGTCCTCGCTGATCCTGAGATCCTGGTCCCCGAAGCCCCTCGGGTCCTTTACGGCATTTCTGATGAGCTCAGCTATGTCGTCAGCCGTCAGCTGGTGCAGCACGAAGACCTTGCAGCGCGAGAGCAGAGCCCCGTTCACCTCGAACGAGGGATTCTCTGTCGTTGCTCCGATCAGTATGATGCTGCCCTTCTCGACGAACGGCAGAAATGCGTCCTGCTGGGCCTTGTTGAAGCGGTGTATCTCGTCCACGAAAACTATGGTGCGCGCTCCTATGGCCGTCATTTTGTCGGCCTGCTGCATCACAGTCTTTATCTCCTTTATGCCGCTCGTGACCGCGCTGAATGTGATGAACTGCGCATCGGTCCTCGCCGCGATTATCTGGGCCAGGGTCGTCTTTCCGACTCCCGGAGGGCCCCAGAATATCATGGAGGATATGCTGTCGCGCTCTATCAGATTCCGCAGCACCTTTCCCTCTCCCACGAGATGCTTCTGACCGGCGAACTCATCGAGATCCCTCGGACGCATCCTCGCAGCGAGAGGCTGGCTGTTGTTGCTTTCGCTTTCAAAAATGCTTATCTGGCTCATTTCTTCTGTTATGCAGTAAAGCCTGCCCTTTCGGCAAACTCCGCTATCTCGCCCAGCGTTGCTGTCTCTGGTGACGGGGAGCGGGCCGGATCGAGCCTCAGGTTCATCTCGATCTCTGCCGGCCTCATCGAATTATACCAGTCGCCGTAATTCATGTGCAGAGTGGCAAAATATGAGGTGTCCCTGTCAAGCTTTATCATGTCATCGCCGAGATAGGCATACAGATGCTTTTTGAGCACCTTCATGGCCGGCGAATCTCCCGCCTCGGCCGCCTGCTTCTCTTCGGCCGAGGCATAGCGCGGCAGCTCAGCCGTATGCTCAAGCACGCTCTCCGCCGCCTTTCCGTCTATGAGATCGACAAAATACTTCGGTCTGACGCTCGCGGGATAATCATACGCCGGAAGATCCACGACCTCCCGTCCCTCAAAGCATTCGCGTTCGACCGCCTTGGCGATGTCGAATATCTCCATAATAGTCACGCCCATTTCCAGGAACTGCCTGTTCTCTCCGTATTCCAGGTCATCCCTGCCGAGAGTCTTTTCTATTATTTCCCTGACCTTTCTGCTGCTTTCGCTTTCGGCCGCCGCTCCGTCTCCGGCAAGTCTTTCCTCACGCGTCTTTCTTTTTCTCACATGCACTATGTCAGGAGATTCTTCGCATGAAAGCTCAGGGTGTTCACTAACGATCGTGTCGTAAAGCAGGCGGTATGTGAACATATGCCCCTGATCAGACAGATGGATATCGTTCTCATTGAGATTCGACAGTTCCTCTTTGCCCCTGTACGTGCGCAGCTCAGACGCCAGATCGGCGATCAGGACTCCCTTTTCCGGAAGGTTCTCT
>CACYHM010000406.1 GCA_902774195.1 uncultured Eubacteriales bacterium | reverse complement strand
ATGTACCGACCTTGTTGAGCAGCTCTTCGTCCGACATGTCGTCGAGTTCCGAGCCGAGTATAGCGTCGGCGGAGCTCTCGATTATGCCGAGATCCTTTCCGATGGCAACAGCCGTGTCGAGCTGGTCTCCGGTGATCATGATAGGTCTGATGCCCGCTGTGCGGCATTCCGCGACGGCATCCTTCACCTCAGGCCTGATCGGGTCGATCATTCCCGTGAGTCCGACGAAGATAAGCTCCTGCTCGAGCGCCTGGTCTGAAAAGTCCTCCGGTCTCTTGCTGTATACCCGCGTCGCGACTGAAAGCACTCTCAGGGCCTTGCCCGCCATCCTGGCATTTTCTCTTCTGATGTTCTCTGCAAGTTCTTCGGTCATCGGCTCGATGCCGTGGCTTGTAAAGATGTGCGTGCAGTGGCGCAGGACCACGTCAGGCGCCCCCTTGGTGAACTGCACGTATTCGGATCTGGCTATGAGCTTGTCGAGTTCGGTTTCATGTCCTGCCGGAGCGTCCATGTCGTTGTTCTTGTGGACTGTCGACATCATCTTGCGCCCCGAGTCAAAAGGAGCCTCCCCGATTCTCGGGAATTTCTTTACGAGTTCGGTCTTAGGCAGATTCTGCGAAGAAGAGAACGCCACGAGCGCGGCCTCTGTCGGCTCGCCCACGACCTCTTCGCCGTCTTCCGTTATCTTGAGCTCCGCATCGCAGCAAAGCGCCATGCCCGCGGCAATGATGTCGCTGTCGTTGCCGGCATAGTCGACGACGGTCATCTTGTTCTGGGTCAGTGTGCCTGTCTTGTCAGAGCAGATTATCTGCGCGCATCCGAGGGTCTCGACCGCGGTGAGTCTCCTGATGACAGCGTTTCTCTGCGACATCTTCGTGACTCCGATCGAGAGCACTATGGTGACCACGGCAACGAGCCCCTCCGGGATCGCCGCGACCGCAAGCGAGATCGCAAGCATGAAGGTGTCGATCATGACGTCCATGCTGAAGTGTCCCGCCTTGATCACTCCGAGCGCGAATATGAAGGCGCATATCACGAGCACCAGCTTCGTGAGTATTTTGGAAAGCTGGGCGAGCTTGATCTGAAGCGGCGTGAGTTCCTCCTCGGCCTGTGAGATCGCATCGGCGATCTTTCCCATCTCCGTGGACATTCCCGTGCCGGTGATGACGACCCTGCCTCTGCCGTATACGACTGTGCTGCCCATATATACCATGTTCTTCCTGTCGGCAAGCGGAACGTCCTTCGAATCTCCGGCCTCAAGCGCCGCCGCGGTCTTGGTCACAGGGACCGACTCTCCGGTGAGTGCCGACTCCTCGACCTTCATCGAGGCTTCCTCGAGTATACGGCCGTCCGCCGGCACGCTGTCGCCCGCTTCGAGCAGCACGACATCGCCGACCGCGAGTTCGCTGCTCTCGATGATGACGATCTCGCCGTCACGCAGCACCTTGGACTTCGCAGCCGTCATCTGCTTGAGGGCCTCTATGGCTTCCTCCGCCTTGTTCTCCTGCACCACTCCGAGAACGGAATTGAGCACGACGACGAACATGATAATGAAGACATCCGTCGGCGTCTCGCCCTCGTACATCGATGTGATCAGCGAGAGAAGCGCCGCCGCCAGCAGGATCAATATCATAGGATCCTTCATCTGGTCGAAGAACTTCAGCAGGCTGCTCCTCTTCTTAGGTTCGATAAGCTTGTTCGGCCCGTCCTTTTCTATCCTGGCTGCGGCTTCGGCCGATGTCAGCCCCTCAGCCTTCGACCCGGTCTCCGCGAGCACCGAGTCCGTGTTTTCAAGATATGGTCTGTACCCTTCGCGCATTGTTTTCCTCCGTTTTTATATAACTCAATAATTTTATCACCTGCGCGGCCTGATTTCTATAAAAAAGAGACCTCTGCCGCAATCTCATAAACTGCGGTAAAAGTCTCGCCTGTTCTGACATGATCCGGGGAATCATCTTCCCGTACTGACGGATGATATCGCGCTTCGCGCCGGCTACTCCCTGATACCGTCCGTAACTATATCACACCG
>CACYHM010000405.1 GCA_902774195.1 uncultured Eubacteriales bacterium | reverse complement strand
CGTCGGCGGGACGACGGCCTTGCTCTCGTTGATGAGCCGATTGAGCCATTTGGCCGGCCAATAGAGTGCGAGGCCTAAGGCAATGGCACCCAGCGTGAAGAGCGCGAGCGCTCCCATGCATTTTGCATAGCTGCGCCCATACATTCCCGCGACGCACTCTCGCATGGCGTCCATGGAATAGCGGAACGGCATAAGCGGATAGATGACCTTGAACGGTTCAGGCAGCACCTCGACCGGATATGTTCCTCCCGATCCCGCTACCTGCAGCACCAGTATTATGACTCCGGCTCCGAGCCCTATATTGTCAAGGGCGAACACAAGAGCGTAGTTTATCATCGTGAACACTATTCCGTTGATGACGGCAATAAGCACGAACCTGAACGGAGCGACGCACTGTATCCTCACGTACAGGATGTCTCCGAGCGAGACTATCAGGCCCTGCGCGATTCCGACAAGCAGATAGAGCCCGTATCTGCCGAAGTACCATTCATGCAGCCTGAGGTTTGTGAGATCGTCTCTCTTTTTGACCTTCACCTTGATCAGTACGGCTGTCAGCAGCGCCCCGACCCACTGGGCCAGCACCGTGTAGAACGGAGCCATGACCGAACCGAAGGTCTCTATCGGCCAGATGACCTTTGTCTCCATCTTTACAGGGTTCGCAAGATATTCCGCAAGAGCGGCCTCATCGTTTGACGTAAGCTTTTTCAGCCTTTGGAGAAGCTCATTGCCCGAAGCATTCGAGAGTATTCCCGCGACGGACTCCGCCCCGTTTCTGAGAGATCTCAGGCTGTCTGACGTCTTGTCTATGCTCGACTTCAGGCCGGCAAGAGACTCCCCGTATTCACCCAGCGTAGTGCCGAGCTTTCCCAGATCATTATTGGCCTCTGTCATGGCCCTTCTGTACTGTGCAAGAGAATTCCTCGAATTCGCCAGCGCTTTTTCAAGGTTCTCGTCTATGTCGGTCCTGATCTGTGTGATCACCTCGTCCGTCTGTCCGGCTGCTTTTTTGCTGTCCTCTTCGATCTTTCTGAGAGCTGCCTCCCTCTCCTCTTTGCTCATTCCCGTGTTGAGGGCCCTGAGCTCTTCCGATATGTCTCCGAGAGTGGCCGAGAGCTCATCGAACTTATCGGCAAGGGCTGTGAAGCCTTCGCTTCTCACGACCTTCGACTGCTCATCCGCATTCTTTTTCATCTTGTCGAATTTTGCGGCCCACTCGTCTCTGTCCTTGTTGAGGAAGATATTGAAAGCTATATTCCCGCTGAGCAGCCTGTTTATGATGCCGCTGAAGCTGTCTATCCTCGAAGCTGTGGAATCCACGGATTTTTTTGCTTCCTCGAACAGCTTTTTATCGGTCTTTCTGTCTGTTCCGAGCTGCTTTTCGGCCGCCTCAAGCAGCCTGTCGTTGGCCGTCAGCACATCCCGGGTGCTTCCCATGAAGTTGTCCGAGACACTGAGCAGACTGCCCGCCGAAGATGTGAGTCCGGCAGCTGAATCCGCGAGCACGATACAGTTGTTGATATCTCCGCTGAGATCCTCCACCTTTGCTGACAGATCCGAGAGCATTTCGGCAGGATCGGCTCCTGCAGAGTCTGCAACGGAAGCAGCATCGGACACATATGAGGCGAGGGTCTCTACAAACATTGCGTCTATCTGCTCCTGGAGAGCGGTCTTCGCCTTGCCCGTGATCTTTGGGGCTATGGCGTTCTTCTTTTCATTCTCGAAGTACCAGATCGTAGGGTTCTTCAGGCTGCCGCCTGCAAAACTCAGAACGTCCGCGCTGAAGTCTTCAGGCACGATGAGCGCGGCACGGCGCGGGTCCGCAAATTTCATCACGACGGTCCCGCAAGTCATGTTGTTGAGGATCTCGATGAGGAAGGAGGATTTGAAACCGATGCTCAGCTCGGCGCCGTTGTACTCGCACGGGAGCTTTTCGTAGGCGGCGAGGGCGAAGCCGAGGTCCTGCGCGGTGATCTCCACCTGGCCGGGCTTGAGGTCGAATTTGATATGGTTGGAGGCCTTGTTGGCGCAGACGG
>CACYHM010000404.1 GCA_902774195.1 uncultured Eubacteriales bacterium | reverse complement strand
CTTTTTGTTACTGATGAGAGGGATATTTCAACTTAATACTGAAAGAGGAGAGAGCGTATGAAGGATCTTAAGCATCTTTTGTATTTCGAAGACCTCCTGCAGAATGCGAACAACGAACTGATAGAGCAGGCGAAAAAGGAAGGCAGGATCTGCGCGGCGTTTACGTGCGAGAACCTTCCGGAGCCGCTGATGAATCTCGGCAATGCTTTTTCGGTTCGTCTTTTTGCGCCTAATTCCGGCTCGCTCGACATGGCCACATACTACATGACGAGCCTTCTTTGCGAGACGAGCAGGGCCCTGCTGGAGAGAGCGATCGAGGGCGGATTCAATTTCGCCGACTGCCTGATCGCCGCCGACGGATGCACGATGATGAACCGCGCGGCAGAGAACATGGAGCTGCTGCACACGATGGATGAGGGCAAGGACAAATTCTTCTATGAATTCATGGAGATCCCGCTCAAGGCGGACGAGAACGGCGTGGACCTTCTGACCGTCCAGTGCCAGAACCACATACTCAGGCCTTTGCACGAAAAGTACGGTATCGACATTTCCGACGAGGCCATCCTGAAGGCTGTCGAAGAACACAACGAGGTCTGCCGCATCATCCGCGAGCTCGGCGACTTCCGCAAGGAGGACGATCCGCGCATCACGGGCTATGAATTCCACGTGCTGACGCTTGCGACCTACGTGGCGCCGAAGTACCTGGTCATCGACAAGCTGAAAGAGACGCTCGAAGAGGTAAAGAAGAGAAAACCTGACGGAAAGAAGTGGCGCGCACGCGTCATGGTCGTAGGCTCCGAGATCGACGACATCGGCATGATAAAGCTGATCGAGGAGACCGGTACGTATGTATGCGCCGACAGGTTCTGCTTCGGATCGCTTCCGGGCAGAGTGCCGATCGAGATCGACAGGGACTCGGACGAGAGCATACTGCATCAGGTCTGCAGGCACTACGTATACTGTGGCCAGTGCCCTCGCACCATGAACATGGAGAAGGTCTACGGCCGCAAGAAATACGTGGCTGATCTCGCGAAGGAGTACAGGGCCGACGGCATCATCTACGAGCAGGTCAAGTTCTGCGACCCGTGGGCCTACGAGCGCATGCTCGGTTCGCACATGCTGAGAGAAGATTACGGATTCCCGGTGCTCTCAGTCGACAGACCGTATAACATCAGCTCCGGCGCAGGCCAGATGCGCACGCGCGTGCAGGCCTTCATCGAGAGCATCGAGATAAAGAAGATCCAGGGAGGTGAGATGTAATGGCATTCAAACAGGTCAAAAAGATCACGAACCCTAAGAAGAAAAAGGGCGACCAGACCCTGGGCCAGCTCTATCCTACGAACGGAAAGACCAAGGTGTTCAGACGCCGCGAGTGGAGGGGCGTAAAGGATACGCTCTACGATTATTCGAGATGGCTGTACATCATGTCCATACTCGCGAGGTTCATATCCAAGCCGCGCAACGTCAAGGCGATGTTCCGCTACAGATGGATGGCAAATTATCTGGCTGTGCCTTACATGATGGACAAGTTCACGCTCGGTCTCAGAGACGAGCCTCTCCGCATCACCCACACGAACTTCGTCATATACGACGTCGCCAAGACGATGGATAACATCTTCAAAGGCGACCGCCGCACCGGAAACGATCAGGAGTGGTCGAGGCACTGCGTCCTCACAGACGAGAACGCTATGACGGCGTTCATGATGGGCTTCGACGAGACGAAGGCCATACTCAGAGAGGTGCCGACGATGTTCGTCGCGAACCTCCTGAATGTTCGTCGCGAACCTCCTGACTCAGAATTCCACGACGCACTATCTCGACGTCGCGCAGGAATTCGGTCTGCCGGGCGATGTCTGCCCTATGCCTGAGGCCGAGGCCGGCATCTCGATAGATGACGACTTCGCCGTGCTCGGCTGCTGCGCCGTGCAGGTCAACACGACATGCGACGGATCCCTGATGGGCAACGGCATCATAGCCCACAGGCTCGAGAGAGAATACGGCATCCCGACATTCCAGCTGGTAGCGCCTATGCGCCACCGCGAGGACGATGTACAGGACTACGCCGCGAACGACGTGAAGGCCGCGATAAAGTTCATCGAGGACCACGCCGGAGAGAAGTGGAACTGGAAGCGCTACTTCGAGAGCGCCGAGAGAGTCAACGACGCCACCACGCACCGCGCGTTCTGGCTCGAGAACAACAGCACGGATTATCCGCAGTTCGTGGGATCGGTATTCTCGCTGTATAACGACACGAACTACATGGGCAACTGCGGACGTTCAGAACTCTTCCCGCCTATCGACAAAAAGATCAGCAAGCTGGTCGAGCAGGGTTATAAGAGAAAGACCATGATGGCGCCTGAGTACAGGCACAGATGTATAGTCTGGGGCGTGCAGCCGCAGTACAACATACACATGCTCTACTGGATGATCCACTGCTGGGGAGTTCTGCCTCTGACAGACATGCTGTCCATGGTCAACAACAGGATGGTCGAGACCATCGACACTCCGCTCAATCGCGAGAAGGCCTACTACGATATGGCGTGGCTCAACGAGAACATGATCATGAGAAACCGCACGCACGGAGGCTACAAGGTCCTCGTCGACGAGCTCTGGGAGTTCTGCGAGATCATGAACGCCGACATGGTCATGATGTGGGAGCACATGAGCTGCAAGGCCCTCGACGGACTCCACGGCATGTTCGAGGAGCAGGGCCGCGAGAGAGGCATCCACGTGGTATGGGTATGCCACGACCTCTGCGATCCGCGCGTCTACACCAGGCAGTCGATCAGGGATCAGTTCAGCCAGTACATGAGGACCGTGCTGAGAGAAGAACCGCTCGATCCGACGATAGAGCATATTCCGGACGAGACCATGTGGTAAGCATCTCTCCGGAACATACGGCGTTGCCGTAATGTCGAGATGCTTGATTTCCGGAGGCGAGGCTCCTCCAATAAAAGCCGGCTCGTTCTTTTCGCCCGTGACTTTGTTGCCTGCGCGATGCTCGGTGCTCACGTACTATCGGGTACGCTCCGCGCCTCGCACGCTGGCCGCCTCGTCACGAACGAAAATAACTTCGCCGATAAAAATGAAACAGAAAAGACCCGAAGCATCATAACGATGCTCCGGGCCTTGCTGTATGAGATCATCTTTCAGGACAGGATCACCCAGTCCTCAGTCCTTAGGCCCGGGACCCGGGAGAACTCATCTGTGTTGTGCGTGATCACTGAGAGCTGCCGTGTATACGCCTGCGCCGCGATCTGCAGATCGTAAGGACCTATGGGACTGCCCTGTGCCTCCAGTAAAGCGCGTATTTTGCCTGCCGCTATGGCGTCGTCCGGATCGAACGGAAGCACTGCAAACGGGGACAGGAATGCATAAAGATCATCTCTGGTGCGTTCGCCCCATTTGCTTTTGGCCGCGCCGTATTCTAGCTCAAACAGAGTAATTGATGAGACAGCAAAATCATCCGGGTCGAGCCTGAGCATGCGATCCGTCATCGCGGGGAAAGAGTTCTTCATCAGAAAGATACATATGTTGGTATCAAGAAGGTACTTCATCTTCTAAAGGTCCTCTCTTTCTGCGACCTGACCCCACGAAGGCTGATCTCTTTCGAAGATCTCTTCGTACTGAAATCTTTCTATCGCCTGCCTGAAGGGCTGCCACGGGTCATCGACCGGATAGGCGATATAAGTCTCTCCGATCTTCTTTATGATGAACTCTTTGCGATCGGTGTGCATCTCACTCGGTATCCTGAGAGCCTGACTGTTGCCGTTTTTGAATACTTTCGTAGTAGCCATTATTTTACCTCCG
>CACYHM010000403.1:487-2529 GCA_902774195.1 uncultured Eubacteriales bacterium | reverse complement strand
CTGTTTTCCGGTGTTCCTGTCACTTCGGTTCTTCCCATTTCGCATATCCCCTTTTACATACAGTTGTATGCCCCTATATTATGCACTCATCTGTATGTATTGTCAATATGCTGATGACTATCCCGCTCGCTCGATCACAGGTACCAACGATCTCAGTATTTCACCTTTCATACATCCCGCTCTTGCTCTTCTCTGAGTTCTCGTTGATACTGCTCCGCGCATTCCCGTTTGATCTCCTCGACCTCATCACTCCGACCGCAGATCTCCATATAGCGTTCGTACAGTGGAAACGCAAAGCCTCTGTATTTTTCGCTTGCTTTCCCATCTTTGCCGTTCTGCTCCACGATCTTTTCTGCACGACGGATCGCCTGTCTGATCGAATCTAGCGTGACGAATTCATCCAGGATCTCCTGAAACGCCGCCTCCCGCTTGAACTCGTCCAGGTCGGCAAAGTCCCGATGGAACCATCGGTTGATGGGAGCGAGATATGCTTTTCTGTCCAGGACAGCATGGTTCATATCCGCCACATGAAGCAGCATCCAAAGTTCAAAGGTATAGTTGGAATACCCAAGCTCGTAAGTGATCCTGAATTCGTCCTCCGCATCCCGCATCTCATCAATCATCCCATAGAATTTCTTTCTGTGGAACTCGCTGTTGTAATCCTCGATGTCCTGCACATGGATGTAGGGCAGCTTCTTATTGCCCTTCCGTTTTTCGACCGGCCGATGGGCATTCCGTTTGGCATACTGCATCGGTGTCATTTTCCGGGGATCGACCTTTAGATTGTAGGTGGCATCGCTGTTGTTGATCAGCTTCGCCAGATGCTCAAAATACATCTTCTCGCAGTTGATTCCCTCCACAGAGATATTGAACTGCCTCGATTCTTTCTTAATCATTGCCCTCATCCTCCTTCAGGACATCCGCAATGATGTCGGTAAAGTCGATATCCTCAATGGCACCGTACCGGCTGATGAAGTAGTTCTTCATGTAGTCGCTGGTCTTACGGACGCTTGCCTCTCCGTTCGCCCTGAAATCGGAAAGCGCATACAGGCTGCTGGATTTACTCTCCTTATCTCTTTCCACGAACTTGATCTCATCACGCCTTAAGAGGTTATGGTTAAGGTAGATCGGGTTATGGGTATTGAAGATGAGCTGCGCACCGTTCCTGTTGACTTCATCGTTATGGAAGATGGTGATCAGGTTCATGACAATCATCGGATGCAGGGAAGCATCCAGCTCATCCATCACAAGGACCGCGCCTCTTTTCAGTGCCGAGATGATCACCGGCATGATGGAGATCAGCCGCATCGTGCCGACAGACTCTATCCTGTCCGCATCCAGCCCGGAAACCGTATGATCCGTCTTCTGAAGGACCGACATCAGCTTTGTGGTGTGCGTCTCCGGGTCATTCACATAGGCGAAGTCGCTGCCGATGATGCCAGCCTCCTTCGCGATCTTATTGATATACACATTGATCATGGCGCGCCCGTCATCCTCCGGCATGCCGGGATAAAAGCGCGTCCTGTCTGCGGAATTGACCACAATGAACTTCTCATCGAACCACTGCCTGATCTCTGCGACCAGCTTCTTGCTACAGAAGGAATTGAAGTCCGTCACTAGGAGCAGGCTGTCAGGGGTGACATTGCTGCTCATCGCTTTCCTGGTCTTCTCAGTATCCTTGAGCTCATATCCCACATTCAGGTAATCTGCGACCGCATCTAGCTTCAGCTTATCCACGCTGTCCTTCGTCCGGTCAAAGATCAAAGTGTCACCCACATACAGCTGCTCATGGTCAATATACCTTCTGGCGTCCTTCTCAAGGAATCCTCCAAGAAACATGGAAAGCGCATAGCGGTATTTCAATCCACCATGTGTAAAAGTCACATCAAAACCAACCGGAGCAGGATCATCGCGGAAAGCAAAAGGCGCAAGGGTCAGTCCGCCCGACACATGGTCACCGCTGCGATCATCGGAAGCATCCCGGATATTGCCCCGCAGCACGATCTGACGCATGCAGGACATCGCATTCACGATTGATGTCT
>CACYHM010000403.1:0-477 GCA_902774195.1 uncultured Eubacteriales bacterium | reverse complement strand
CGGCCGCATTGGGACCATAGATCACAGATGCAGACAGGGAAGTCTCTTCCTTATCGGCGATCTTCTCTTTCAGCGTGCTATAGGCAAGCTCAGTCATCCGCTTTTCCGGCACCATATTGAAATCAAAACCTTCGCGGAAGGATTTGAAGTTGTCACATTTAAAATTCAGAAGCATCTCTTCCACCTCCGTGCTAAGTATTGGCATATTTCTTCTTGATTATAAGCCATTTGAAGCAAATAATCAAGTATCTCGTGCCAGATATTAGCACAGAACAGGTTAAAATAAATCGAAATCGCGCTGCGTGGCCACCTGCGCGTAATTCTCAGAGTCGTTATCGCTCTCGATATACATGTCATTGACAAGCCCCACTGTGAGCAGGTCGAGATCCCGGATGGAGATCCCGACCTCACAGCATCGCAGAAGGAACAGCGGCGTGGTCATTTCCCGCTCACTTCTGCCAGTCCTTTTTTTGCCGC
>CACYHM010000402.1 GCA_902774195.1 uncultured Eubacteriales bacterium | reverse complement strand
CAAAGGCGTTGAAATCAAAGCTGTATTTCATCAAAGGTATGCCGCTCCCGGATGCATTGTATTTTACGGCTATGAAAGCTGCGGGAGTCCTGAAGTATCCTTCAGTGCAGTACACAGTGCACATCCTGACCGGGAAGTCAGGTGACTCGGCCCTGCGGAATACGACTGAGGATGCTTCGGCTGTCCTCACCCTGACCGGTTCCGGTTTTTTGCCCTCGCCAATAAAGCAGAAAAATGAACCGGCAGGAAGATTGACCTCAGTAGTCTCATCATCGATATCTGTAACAAAAAGCGTATCGCCTTCTGATCTGACAGAAACGACCTCGTTCATCGGAACAGACTTTCTGAATGAATCCTCTCCGTCTCTTTTGGGTTCAGCTATGACACTGTACAGGAATTCGTTGTTCCTGTTTCCGGGCTCCATTCCCGAGGCCAGAAGGAAAAAGCTGTTTGCCACGCCGAGGATGACGCTTCCGTCCTTCATGCTCAGCTCTACTGTGCCTCGCGGCACAAAGTCTCCTATGGAGCTCGTTTTAGCTGCGTATTTTGCCTCCGGATCAGGCATATCGGAAAGAGTAAGAGATTTCGGGGCTTCCGCCTCTGCCCCTGCAGTCCGGGCTCCCCGGCTCTCTGACGGAACCCCGGGCACGTACACCTCCTCCTGAAGCTTGCTGACAAAGTCTATGTGGCTTATATCCGCAACAGGCACCTCTATCGGCCCGAAGTCATCGATGGCACAGATGGCGAACCAGTCTTCCTTTGCATAAGTCTCCAGTACCCTTCCGTCTCTGAAGAGCACGCCTACAGGGAGCTTTCCGAACCAGTCATCTTTCCACCTGTCCTTCTCGTAAGTGATGTCACCGAACGATATGCTGCTGATGTCATGAAGAGATACCGCGGTACCTCTTTCGGTATTGATTTTTTCGCTGAAGCTGTAGTTTTCGTTGAATGACAACTGGTTCTCTGCCGGTCTCTTCTGCATTCCCAGTTCTATGGTGCAATCCGGAACGAAGACCATCTCTCCGTCCTTCCTGTGGATCCGGGCATATCCCGGCCAGTCCTCCATGCATTCAGCCGACCAGTCGATATCGATCTCCTCTATTTCCTTCCACTCCAGCACGAGTTTCTTTTCGGCGCACAGAAAGCCTATGTATGAATGCGCTGTCTGCACATCTGCCGAAAAGATCTGTCCCTTTTCTGAACAGATGCTGATATTTTTGTGATAATCGTTGCGATCCCCGAAATTTTCCGCCGTATACTTCGTGATCTCCCTGAACGTCGGAAGAGCTTTCCTGTCGAGAGTGAAAGCGGGGCCCTGAGTAAGGCTCTTTTTTGCTCTGCTGTATATGCTGAGGGCAGGTACATCTGAATATGTCATCCCCCCGACAGTTTTTATCACTGCCGTTCCTTTTATCCCTGAAGCCCTTTTACCGGCTGCCGATATGCTGCTGCCGCTCCGGTCTCCGGCCTCTATATTACGGTTCTTTTCTCTTGAGTAAGCATTCTGTTCACGGTTTTCTCTTATGAAGTCAGGAACCGGGAGCCCGAGATTCTCGAATGCAAAGGTGTATTTGTATTCAAACTCCTCATCTGACATGTTGTATTTCAGGATCGCCTGCTTAGTGCCGACTCTGAGCCTCAGCCCTCCGGTAAGAGTGGTCTCTTCGATATGGATGGCAAGGAAGGGCTTCTTCTCATCTATCGCATAGCCTATTGCATCCCTGCAGTTTACAGACGCCTCAGATCTCGGAGACATAAACACCAGGAACAGCGAACAGCCTTCAAGCGCATCGGCGATCTCATCTGTCCACTCGTTTCCCGGAGCGATCCCTTCGTCGTACCAGACATGATAACCCTGCTCATGGAATCTCTTTATTATCGGAAACACGATCTCATGGTCATCATGTGCATAACTTATAAACATATAAGGTTCAGTACCTTTATACGCCGGAAAAGGTATCCTTCCCACGCCCGGCACAAGTCTGCTCTCATTATCCATCTTTATTCTCCTCTCGTTCCGTTCATATCAGATGACTCTGTCGTTCC
>CACYHM010000401.1 GCA_902774195.1 uncultured Eubacteriales bacterium | reverse complement strand
CCTATCAATGAGCTTACGAACGCTGCTGCCGGATTCTACAGGGAAGAGAGCGCGCATCACAGCAGTTTCTCGAGTCTGGACATAAAAACAGGAGATGAGATCGAGTCACTGTCTGAATCGATGAAGCAGATGGAACGTGATATAAATGACAATATAGCCAACATACTGATGCTTACGGATCAGCTCGACGAAAGCAGGGGCGAGGCGATACTCCTTAATGAGCTTGCCAAGAAGGATGCTCTTACGGGAGTGCGCAACAAGCTCGCTTATGACGAGGAGATCAGGAAACTCGAAAAAGAGCTGGCAAACGGCGAAACGAAGATCGGACTTGCGCTGTTCGATCTCGATGATCTCAAGAAGATCAACGATACCTACGGACATGAAAAGGGAGACGTGGCCATACGGCTGCTTGCGGCGAACATATGCAAGGTATATGCTCACTCGCCTGTATTCCGCATAGGCGGTGACGAATTCGTGGCTGTGCTGAAGGGCGGTGACTATGACCGCGCAGAAGAACTGAGAGAGGAATTCAGCAAGGCGCTTGCAGGTCTCAGGAATGATCCTGCTCTCGACCCGTGGGAGAGGATATCCGCATCCGAGGGCCTTGCCATATTCGACAGAACAAAAGACAGAGGCATCGATGACCTGTTCAGACATGCTGACAACGACATGTACGTCCGCAAGAGAGCGGCAAAGGGTTATCAGTAGAAAAAACGATCTGTATGACAGGCCGGAGTCTGCATAGATGAAAATCGGGCAGGCTCCTTTTCTTATTGCGGGACATGTACGGTGATTTGGTGTAGAATAGCGTCATGGGTTATTACGATGATATTCCTGAGCTTGATATAAATGAGGGACTTGAAGAGATGGTCTGCTTTGACGATGCGGTCCTTATCGATGTCCGCACTCCGGACGAATACAGGGAAGGCCATGTGCCCGGCGCCGTCAACATCGAAGCAGGATCGTTCAAAAGAAAGAACCGTTCATGGATCGAAAGCGTGCTTGAGGACAGAGACGCCCATATTTTCATGTACTGCTACAGCGGATCGAGAAGCGGCATCGCTGCCGGAGCGCTGAGGCAGATGGGATACTTCAGAGCCAGGAATATAGGCGGCTACATGGACTACGACGGTCCCGTAAGCACGGAGGATAAAAGCTATTGAGGAGACCAGCAGATATGACTAACAAAAGGAAAGTATTTGATCTTAAAAAGGATCCTACGGGATCAGCTGCTGAATTCGTGCAGAAAGGCCTTGAGGAATACGGACTCGAGGCAAAAGCGGTGATCAAGGGGACGCTTGTCGCCGAGGAAGCGATAGCCAGTCTGGTGGCACATGCTGAAAAAAACGGGACCCTCAGGGTAAATGTGAAGAAATTCGCCGGAAGCATAACTGTCGAGATGTCTGCGCCCGGAAGCGATTATTCGCTGACGGACGCGATGGCAGGGGCAGATGTCATCCTTGACACCGATGTCGGTGACGACATGCTCGAGGCGATCCGCAACATCATGCTCACGTCTCTGGCGGACGGTCTGAAGTTCAGTCACAAGAACGGATACAACAATATCCGCATCACGATAGAAAAGAACCGCAGAATGTTCCTGTACCTTACGCTCGGCGCGTTGTTTGCGGGAACACTGCTCGGTGTGATACTCTCACTGGCGGGCCCTGAGGCTGTCAACGGCGCTCTGAACGGATACCTCCTCACTCCGATAAAGACCATGTATATCAACGCGCTCAAGATCATCGTGGCGCCGGTCGTATTCTTTTCGATAGTCACATGCATCTCAGGCTTTTCGGATCTGAACGAGCTTGGCAGGATAGGCGGCAGGACGACTCTTATGTACTTTTTCACCACGCTGATCGCAGTGGCTGTCGGAGCGGGATCCTTTTATCTTTTCCGCCCGGGGACAAAGGGAGGCGCGGCTGCGGCTGCAGCTTCAGGAGCCGCGGTGCCTTCGGGAGAAGATGTGGAGCTGTCTGCCATCGACATGATAGTGGACATAGTTCCTTCCAATTTTATCAGGCCGTTCCTTGAGAACAACAT
>CACYHM010000400.1 GCA_902774195.1 uncultured Eubacteriales bacterium | reverse complement strand
ATCGGCATACCGTCAGTGGGAGGAGATCCTTCGGAAGGGGCTCCCTACGGGGAAAAAGCCAGGGAAGTCCTGCGGGCGTTCCTCGATGAAGCAGAGGCAAAAGGCTTCAGGACAGGAGTCACGGGCGACAGGGCCGGCTGGGCGGAGTTCGGCGAAGGAGACAGGCTCCTGGGCATCATATGCCATCTTGATGTGGTTCCTGTCGGAGACGGATGGAGATCAGATCCGTTCACGCTCGATATCAGGGAGGATGAAGCCGGCAGGGAGATCATGTACGCGCGGGGGATCGTCGATGATAAAGGTCCTGCCTGCGCCGCTTTTTTTGCCATGCTTGAGCTTGCGGATGAAGGACTGATCCCGGATGATCACAGGGTGAGACTGATACTGGGAACAGATGAGGAACGGACCTGCTCATGCATACAGTATTACGCCGCCCATGAGGAGATACCGGACTTTTCCGTCACTCCTGATTCGATATTCCCTGTCGTATACTGCGAAAAGGGCATCCTGCACCTGAAGTTTTCCGGAGAGAACTCGAATGGTCTGGATGCTCACGGAGGCAGCGCTGTCAACATAGTGCCTGTATCAGCCCGCTGCGTTGCTGACGGCAGGACGATAACAGCCGAGGGAAAGGCCGCGCACGCTTCCAGACCGGAGCTCGGGGTCAATGCCATAGAACTGCTGGCAAAAGCCATGGAGGAACAGGGGATGGATCTCAGAGATCATCCCGTAATGAAGTTCGTAAGGGATTTCGATGCCGTAAGCTTTACCGGATGCGATGCTTCAGGAGAGTACGGGGATCTGAGCTGCAATTTCGGCGTGCTCAGAGCGGACCGGAACGGCTGCGAGCTTGAGCTAGATCTCAGGGTGCCATGCGACGCGGGTAATGACAGCGTTACAGACAATCTTGCGAAGAAAGCATCGGAATACGGACTTGAGACAGAGGTGACACTTGACATGCCTCCGTTTCTGAAGGATAAAAACTCTCCGCAGGTCAGGGCGCTTGCAGACATATGGAAGAGACACATGGACAGCTTTACCGGATTTAAAGAAGAGTACAGGCATATCCATGCGGAGCCGAAGGTCGTTGGGATGGGCACCTATTCACGGCATATCCCGAATACGATAGCTTTCGGCATTCAGGCGCCGTGGCAGGACGACCAGTGCCATCAGGCCAATGAGCATGTGACGGTCACAGACTTTCTGCAGTGGATACAGATGATAAAAGAGTTCATAACAGAAGCGGAAAAGTATCTTTAGACACTTCGGGCAATGCATCGTACATAAACGAATCGGAGCACAGGAAAATGAAGAAGATAACGGCGCTTATTACAGCATCACTGATCATGGTTTTTGGTATGAGTTCATGCACAGATACATATTCATATATCCTCGATTCATCCCATGAGGTGGACGGACGGCAGGGCATTGCCTGGGAGGACGGCCTGTACTATGTGAGCGGCAGCACCTCGCTTTCGGTCTATGACGCGGAATGGAACAGAGTCAGGACAGAGACAGAGCCGTTCGGAGGATTCGATGCTGAAGTGAACCATATCGGCGATATCGATGTGTATGACGGGGAGATCTACGCCGGGGTGGAATACTTCATGGACGGGGAGGCATCCAATATCCAGATGGCGGTATACGACGCGGAGACGCTCAGGCTGTCAAGGACATACATGTTCGATCCCGAAAGCGGACAGACGGAAGTCTCGGGCATCGCAGTCGATCCCGACCACGGATACATGTGGATGTGCTCCTGGGCCGAAGACGACAGCGGAAGCTATCTGTACAGATACGATCTTGAAAGCGGCGATTATCTGGGAAAAGTGCGGATGAAGGAGCCTCCGCAGCTCATACAGGGCATCGCGTACTATGAGGGATGCATATACATAACAGCGGATGACGGGTCTGCGGATGATGATGAGCCGGATCATGTGTATAAGTGCAGGGTCGACCCGGATGCTGAGGAGTTTGCCGTGACCGCGGAAAAAACGCTTGACGATGTCACCCGTCAGGGAGAGATAGAGGGGAGCGCTATAGCCGTACGTGC
>CACYHM010000399.1 GCA_902774195.1 uncultured Eubacteriales bacterium | reverse complement strand
CTCCGAGGATATCATCATGATGGATGTCCCCTGTGCGGCGAGCTCGTTCAGTATGCAGTAGATCTCGTATTTGGCGCCGACGTCGATACCCCTCGTCGGTTCGTCGATGATCAGCACTTTCGGATCGGCGAACATCCACTTTGACAGAAGCACCTTCTGCTGGTTGCCGCCCGAGAGCTTTCCGACGTTCTGCGCCACTGATCTTGACCTGATGGACAGCTTTTTTCTGTAGTCCTCGGCCACTGCGTTCTCTTTGGCGGCGCGGACTACCCCTCTGCGGCAGACCTTCTCGAGCCTCGCCATCGTGGTGTTCCTGGCGATCATGTCAGTCATGACAAGGCCGTTGATCATGCGGGCCTCTGTCACGTATGCCATGCCCGCTTCGATGGCGGCTCTTTCGGAAGGCAGGTCCACGGCCGTTCCGTCTATCTTCAGCTCGCCGCTTATTTTCGTTCCGTATGACCGGCCGAACAGAGACATGGCCAGCTCTGTCCTCCCGGCGCCCTGCAGCCCGAAGAAGCCGGCGATCTCGCCCTTGCGGACGTGGAACGAGACTCCGTCCACGATCTTTTTGCCGGTGTATACCGGGTGCCAGACCGTCCAGTCCGTGACCTCGAGGCCGTTCTCTTCGCGTATATTCCTGTCACGGGAAGGATAGCGCTCGTTCAGTTCGCGGCCGACCATTCCCCGGATGATCCTGTCCTCGTCGATATCGTGATCAGCGTTCGGGATGGTCTCTATGGTGGTGCCGTCGCGTATGACGCTTATGTTGTCCGCGCAGTACGACAGTTCGCTGAGCTTGTGCGAGATGATGATGGAGGACATGCCCTGTCCCTTGAGTTCTATCAGCAGGTCCAGCAGCATCTTTGAGTCCCTCTCGTTCTGCGATGAGGTAGGCTCGTCGAGTATGAGCAGCCTCGGCTCCTTGCTGAGAGCCTTCGCGATCTCGACCAGCTGCTGCTTGCCGGCGCCGATGTCCCTTACGCGCGTGCGCGGGTCGTCATCGAGGCCGAGCTGTCTGAGACGGACGGCTGAATCGCTGAATGTCCTGTCCCAGTCCACGCCGAAGCGTCCGCGCCTCTCGTTGCCGAGGAACATGTTCTCGCCAATGGAAAGGTCCGGGATCAGCGCCAGCTCCTGGTGGACTATGACGATGCCCTTCTCTTCGCTGTCGCGCAGGCTCCGGAATCTGCACGGTTCGCCGTCGTAGATGATCTCTCCGGTGTAGCTTCCGTACGGGTATACGCCGCTCAGGATGTTCATCAGGGTGGATTTGCCCGCGCCGTTCTCGCCGACGAGTGCGTGTATCTCGCCATGCCGGACTTTCAGGTTCACGTTGTCCAGCGCCTTGACTCCGGCAAATTCCTTCGTTATGTTTTTCATTTCGAGAATGTATTCCGCCAAGTCTACACCCCCTTAATTCGCTACCATATATCTGTGGCGCTCATCCCATTTATACAGGCCCGTGGCCGCCAGTGAATCCAGGTTCTCGAGCGTGATCACCTCAGGGATCAGCAGATACGACGGGACGACCTTCGTGCCGTTGTCGTAGCTGGTATCGTCGAATACGCATTCAGCTGATAATTCTCCGGTGAGGGAAGCGTCGAGAGGCTTCCCCTTCAGCATGGCGTCCGCCACTTCGACGGCGATGTCCGCTTCGTTGTTCACGTTTTTGTAT
Source organism: uncultured Eubacteriales bacterium (assembly GCA_902774195.1). The sequence goes on along the minus strand of CACYHM010000399.1, from coordinate 383 downwards.
ATGGTCATGGTCTGTCGGCCGTCGACGATGGCCTGGAGAGTCGCTATGTCGCCGTCCTGCCCTGTCACGACCGGTATGTTGTCTCCTGCATAGTCGCTGTACAGCGCCGGTATGACGCCCAGAGAGAGCGCGTCGCTGGCGCAGAGAACGGCATCCAGCCTTGTCTTGTCCGAATAATAGGAGGCCAGGATGTTCTGCATGTTCTCGTACGCTTCATCCGTGGACCAGCCCGGAGTGCATGTCTGCAGGAACTCCAGCTTGCGGGAGGGGATCTTCAGTTTTCCCGAATCCAGATACGGCTGCAGCACGTCTCTGGCGCCGTTGTAGTAATAGATCGCGTTGTTGTCGGCGGGATCGCCCGAAACGAGTTCGATGTTGAAGCT
>CACYHM010000398.1 GCA_902774195.1 uncultured Eubacteriales bacterium | reverse complement strand
GAAGGTGCATCGCACACCGATCTTTACGACGGCGGTGAGAACGGGGCCATCCCGTTCGACAAACTGCAGGCTTTCTTCGAGAGATATCTTTGAGATAAGGGCTGTGGCAAAAGGCTGATACGTTCGGGTGTAATATTGACACTGTTTTTCAAATCGATACACCGTTTTTGCGCAAAAACGGTGTATCGATTTGAAATATCATATGATTGTTACACCCGAACGGAGACTTCATGGGTTTTACAGTGGCTGGCCGGCAGAAATGGTGTATGAAAAGAAGAAACTGCCGGAATATTACACCCTTTGTTACTTCTTCAGCTTCAGGCCGTCGCTGAAGGCATCGCCGACACGTTCGGTCACTCTGTAGTAGCCGTGTGTATAAGGATCAAATGCTATGGCGTTGACAAGAGACATATCAGGTTTTCCGTCGACCAGCACTTTTTCATCGGCAGTAACATTTACGACTTTGCCGATCACGCCGCATCCGTATTCGTTATCCTGGTATTCGATGAATTCACACTCAAGACAAAGGGGAAATTCTTTGATCACCGGAGCATCGACCTTCGATGCTTTGCCTGCGGTGAGACCGCTTCGCGCGAATTTGTCATGCACATTGTTGCCGGATTCAACGCCGAAGTAGTTTGCTTCGACCATGTGGTCCGCATCCGCTATGCTTACTGTAAATGCGCCTTTCGCTTTGATGTTCTGCACCGTTTTGTGAGATTCCGTCAGATTGAGGGCTACATTTCCTCTTTCCTGCATCGTTCCCCATGCGGCGTTCATTACGTTTACGCTGCCGTCCTCGTTGTAAGTTGCTACCATAAGTACAGGCATAGGAAAAATGCCTTCCGTGATATCAAGCTGTTTTCTCATTCGTATGACCTCTTTTCTTTATTGGATTGACAGGGATAAACACCCTGAATAAAATTCTAACTTGAGAGGAATAAAAAGCAAGTACTGGTATTAATGAAAGGTACTATCCCAGAGGAAAGTGAATGATAAAAAAGTATATTGAGAATGCAAATTTTGAGGATACAGGCTTCAGTTATACTCTTTCGCTGATTTCCGGAAAGCATAAAATGGTGATACTGTACTGTCTTATGGAGTATGAGACAGTAAGGTTCAATGAACTGAAAAGATACCTGAAAAACATTTCGGATAAGACGCTCAGCTCAAATCTGAAGGAACTGGAGTCTGCCCACCTGATCATAAGGACCGAATATCCGCAGATCCCTCCAAAGGTCGAGTACAGTCTGAGCGAGAGAGGGAAGTCCCTCATGGAGGTCCTGGATCAGCTGTGCATCTGGGGAGAGAATAACAGAGATGATTCTCATCTGCCTGTATGAGAGAATATTTTGACCAGGCGGCCGGATCCCGGGCCAGGGGCCGGCGTCGTACCGGTCGAGGACATTACTATGGAAAAGAAGTACTATAAATTTGAGATATACATTCCGGAATCACACTTTGACGATCTGAGAAAAGCGCTGATGAGTGTCGACGCAGGGCATATAGGTAATTACGATTGCTGTCTGTCATACAGCCGGGTCACCGGCACATGGCGGCCGCTTGCCGGAACGGACCCTTTTCTCGGCAGGGCAGGTGAGATCAGCGAGGAAGATGAACTGAAGGTCGAGGTTGCAGTCAGCGGAGAAAAGCTTGAAGAAACTATGTCAGCGGTCAGGGCTGCGCATCCGTATGAAGAGCCCGTGATCAATGTGATCGAGCTGTACAGAACAGGCTTGCATGAGCGTTCAGGAGAAAGCAGGTGACAGGATGATCCAGAAAACATATCACATAACAGAATATACCGAAGCTAAACTGTCTGCCGTGCTCGATGAAGTAGCGGCAATGCCTGAATACGAGGCTTCTGCGCAGATCCTTGCAGTCATGCTGGAACAGGGATGGGACAGGGATGTCATAGAAAGCAAGACCGCGATGATAATGAAAAGACTGCCGAAGGTGCAGATCGCGGGAGCTACGCATTTCGACGATCTGATGCTGCTGGACGGACCCGTGCCGGATAACTGCATCCTGAGTTCATGTTCTTCGATAACAGAGCCTTTGAG
>CACYHM010000397.1 GCA_902774195.1 uncultured Eubacteriales bacterium | reverse complement strand
GTGCACTGATCGTCCTGGCCTGAAGGATTGTCGCGGATGATCTCGCAGAGCTGTTCGTCAGTGAGGCTCACGTCACTGCTCTTTCCGAGTATGTCGCGCGTGAAGTCGTTCGCGTCTACTATCGTGCATGAGATGCCTGTCTTTTCCTTTATCTCATTGCAGACGCCGACCGGATCCTTCGGAAGAGGTATGCCGAATTCCCCGTAAACAGGAAACACATCAGGATAGAAGCCGTCGAGACCTGTGACCTCGTCGCCCACCATCTCATAGAAAACGCCCTTCCTTCCGACCAGCTTTCCGAAGCCTGCGCATATGGCGGCCCAGAGCACCCTGCCGCCTCCCTTCTGGTCGATGGCGTACTGCATCTTGTAGACATCGCCCACTCCTATGCCGGCCGAGTTGTGCTGGGTGGCAAAGCGGCTCAGGAACTTCGCGAGCCTCGTTATCTTCACATCCTTTTTATAGACCACGTTCTCCTGGCAGAGCGATATTATCTTTTCGGCTATGGAGAGGATGTCCCCCTCCTGCCACAGAGGCTTCACATAGCGCTCCACAAGCTCGATATAGTCTTCGCCTATCTGTATGAAGTGCGTCTGTATCGCGCAGCGGTCATATGTGCCTGTTGATGTATCTATGCTTAATTCCTTATTTTTGTTCGCTTTGAATTCCATTTCTGTTTTCCTTTCTTTTACGGCTCTTATTGTAACATGACGGAGCGCATAATACGAAAAATAAATAAAAATAATGCATGCTGGCAACTTTACGTATTGTATTGTACAATCATTCTGGAAAAACCATGACACTTTCTCAAGGAGGTAAATACGTGCTTAGTCCAAAATATATACTGAGAGTATTAGGAGGCATGAGCCTCGATAAGTATAAAGAGGTGCTCGACAGAACGCAGCAGTTCTCGGGCATGAGCAAAGCCGCGATCACAAAGGACATGATCTACTGCGCCAGAAAGTTCGGCGCAGGCTATTATGATTATCTCACCTTCGGCTTCTGGGATCTGACCGATGAGCAGCGCGACACCTTCCTCACAAGGCTGCGCAACAAAAAACTCATCAGTCACTTCAACGATGATACCTATGAAGATCTCTTCGACAACAAGGAGCAGTTCAACAATCTGTTCAGAGATTATATAAAGCGCGACTTCATCAACTTCAGGACATCATCAAAAGGCGATGTGAGGAAGTTCGTGGAGAAGCACAAGGTGATCTTCTGCAAGCCTGTAGACGGATCATGCGGACACGGATGCATGAAGAAGGATCTCGCTGACTACAGTGATTTCGATGAGATGTACAGAGAGCTCCTGCAGGAGGATTCATGGCTGCTCGAAGAGGTTCTGAAGCAGCATCCTGACAACGAAAAGGTCTATCCTTATGCGATGAACTGTCTCAGGATAATCACTGTCGTTGACAGAGCTGGCGTTCCGCATGTCATCTTTGCGACCCAGAAGTTCGGCCTAAACGGCCGCGTCGTGGACAACTACGGTTTCGGCACCCGTGTCGATCTTGAGACAGGAAAGATCTGCTCTCCGGGAGTCAGCGGCGACGGCTCCATGGGCATCACCTATGATGAGCACCCTATGACAGGCTATAAGCTGATGGGACATCAGGTGCCTATGTTCTTTGAAGCCTGCGAGCTTGCAAAGGACGCCGCCAAAGTCGTTCCGCAGGTACGTTATGTCGGCTGGGATATCGGCATCACTCCGGACGGCCCGGCGATCGTTGAGGGCAATAACTACTGCGCCCACGATTTCTGGCAGCTGCCGGCACAGACACCGGAAAAGACAGGCATACTTCCGGTATTCGAAGCCATCGAACCTGATCTCGATGTAAGATAGCAGAAGAGCACATTCAAAAAAAGAGTTATATGACAAAAGACTTCCCGGAGCCTGAGCTGCATGGAAGTCTTTTCATTGTCTGTTTCATTGTCTTTATTACTGCCTGTAAGAAGGCTGTACGCATCCTATTTATTGTCCTTCTCTTTTGCGAGCAGCGCGGCGCCGTAGGCTCCGGCGTATCTGCCAAGAGGCATCGCGTTCACTTTCTTCCCAAGTTTTTT
>CACYHM010000396.1 GCA_902774195.1 uncultured Eubacteriales bacterium | reverse complement strand
CTGCAGGCCCGCGGAGGCAAGGGCGTAGCGACCTACGACAAGTCCAAGTTCGCCAAGACGGGACTGCTGGTCGGAGCGACCATAGTCAATGAAGAGGACGAGGTCATGGTGATCAATTCCAACGGAGTCATCATCAGGATCAGAGCCAGCGAGGTCAGCACCTCCGGCCGTACGACACAGGGCGTCAAGGTCATGAAGGTCGACAAGGGCAACAGCATCGTAAGCTTCGCCAAAGTTGTCGATGAGGATGCCGCCGAGAAGAAGGATAAGGCAGCAGAGAACGCCAATCCGAACGTCGGCGCCGACGGCAACGAGCAGATGACACTTGTCTGATAGGAACGATATTTTAAGAAAGATCCCGGAAGATCGATGATCGACCGGGATCTTTTCGCTGAATCATTCGTTGAGTCAATAGTAGTCTTTCCATCTGTGCCGGCGCCGGCCGTGCATCTCTTTGTAGCAGCGCTCGCAGACGCCGAACGGGTAATTCCACCTGAGACGGTGGCCGCAGTATTTACAGGTCTTGAACGGCAGCCTGGACTTCTTCAGGAGCTCCGCTATGATGCCGGACAGTTCCTTCTTGTACTGCAGTATGACCTCAGCCTCTTCTTCGCTGCCGAACTTCACCAGAAATGCGTAGGCCAGGTCGTACTGCCTGTACAGCGCCTCTGCCTCGTTCAGCGAGATCCCGCTGTAAGGGGGAGCGATCCGCATCCTGGTGAGGCTGATGGTCCCGTCGTAGAGAACGTGGCCGGAATAGCTGTTCCACATCAGTCTGAGGTCCTTGTCATCCTCGTCGAAAGGTATGGTTATGAGGCGGTAGATGAGCTGCTTGTCTTCTGTCCTTTCTTCAAGCCAGCAGCACAGTTCGTACTCGTGCTCAAGGCCGGTCAGTACGTATCCTTCCGGCGCCTCTATGTTCCTCCACTCGTTGAGTATAGTGGACAGTTTTCCCTCTATCCCGATGAGCGACTCCGGAAATCCCGCGTAGACAGTCTCTATCTGCGGGATCTCAAGATCGATGGCGGATTCCAGAAGGTCCCTGCCCTCAAGAGCGTTCCACAGGCCCCTTTCATATATGCCGCGCCTTCCGGCCCTGCCGGCGATCTGCTGTATCTCGGCAGGCTTCAGGAGTCTCGTATCCGTACCGTCGAACTTGCTGATCTCGAGAAAGACGAGCCTCTCGATCGGAAGGTTCATGCCCATCCCGATGGCATCCGTCGCCACGACCACATCAGTCTCGCCGTCCCTGAAGCGCCGCGCCTCCTCCTGACGTACATCGTATGGAAGATTCCCGTATATGACACTGCAGCTGATGCCCATCGACCTGAGCTCGCCCGCCACAGCGTGGACGTTCCTTCTCGAAAAGACGATGAGTGCGTCGTGCTTGTGTATGAATTCCTTTGCCAGTTTGAATTTGGACCTGTCGCAGATCAGAGGAGTCTGCCTCTCGTGGTGGACGACCACACACTGGTCCCCGCAGTCTTCGATGAGCGAGGTGATGATATTCTCTGCATAAGGCGCGATGCAGACGTGTATCTCATCCGCCCTCAGCCCGAGCAGAGCCGTCGTCCAGGCCCAGCCGCGGTCGCGGTCGGCCACCATCTGAGCTTCGTCTATAACGGCAATATCGTAGTAGGCGTATACGTCAGCCATCTCGACAGTCGATGACTGAAGAGCGGCTCCCGGCACGATCTGGCGTTCCTCGCCGGTAAGAAGCGAGCACGGATAACCCTGCTCGTTCAGCTTCTGGTACTGTTCAAAGGCGAGAAGTCGCAGCGGACCAAGATAGACTCCGTTTTCAGCTTCTTTCAGCCTTTCGACCGCGCTGTATGTCTTGCCGGAGTTAGTAGGTCCGACATGGACGATGAAGCGGCGCTCCATCCTGCGCGCTGCCGGGAACAGATCCGGCATCCTTTCAGGGACTCGGTCGATCAGCTCCTCGCGCAAAAGACGCATGCTTTCGAAGTCTTTCCTCAGATGACGATTGCGGCTCACGAGATCGAAGAGCCTCTGCCCGCTGAAATGCTTCTTCATCTGAATGAAGAGCTCCAATGCGCCGGCGCGAA
>CACYHM010000395.1 GCA_902774195.1 uncultured Eubacteriales bacterium | reverse complement strand
TACATGTCCTTATGCTCTTCGTTGAACGCATCCAGAAACTGCAGAAGTGTATCGCGCCTCAGGTAGTACTCTTCTCTGTCAGTTATGTTTGGATTATAATAGAAGATAGTCAGAGCATAGTCATCTGCAAGTCTCTCGACACATGATGTCGAGCACGGACCGCAGCATGCATGCAGGAGCACTCGCGGTTTTACGGGCATAAGTCCGAGCTTTGAAAGCTCATCGGGGACTTTGTTCATCTCTTCGCCCGCGGCAAGCGGCGCGCATCCCGAAAGCTTTTTCATGCAATGCTCCTTTCTGAAAAAATCCTTATAATTATAACACAAACCGGAGGCGTATAACACATGCAGGGCGGTGAAAGATACAATTCGATAAGCGACCGGCTCAAAGAGGAATTCGGCAAAAAGACCGTCAAACTCGGGATCGATGCCGGCTTCACATGCCCTAACCGCGACGGCACCCTCGGTTATGGCGGCTGCGCTTTCTGCAGCGAGGGCGGATCCGGTGAACTTGCCGCACGTGTAGACGGGTCTCAGATGTCAGATCCGATAAGTCAGCAGATAGCGCGTCTTTCAGCAAAGTGGCCCGATGCGGCATACCTCGCCTACTTTCAGGCATTCACGAATACCTATGCGCCTGTCTCTGTTCTGAGACAGCGTTACTATGAGGCTCTCTCCGATCCGCGTATAAGCGGCATCGTAATCTCAACAAGGCCTGACTGTATCGGAGAAGATACAGCCGGACTTCTCGAGGAGATCAACAGCAGGCACTTCATGTGGACCGAGCTGGGGCTTCAGACCATCCACAGGCGGACAGCAGAGACGATGGGTATCGGATACGATGTATCGTGTTTTGACAAAGCCTGCAGCGATCTTGCATCACGCGGCATAAAAACTGTTGCTCATCTTATACTTGGCCTTCCCGGAGAGACTCATGATATGATGCTCGAATCTGTAAAGCACGTCGCTTCGATGCCGGTATACGGCGTGAAGCTCCATCTCATGAACATCGTAAGAAATTCAAGGCTTTACAGCATGATGCCTGACTATGTGCCTTTCGATTCGATGGAGGAATACATCAGTCTCGTTACAGAGTGCCTTGAATACATACCTGAAGAAATCACCATACACAGGCTCACCGGGGATGTTCCGCGCAGATATCTTGTATCGCCGGAATGGAGCTACAAAAAGCGGACTATACTGAATGGTATAAACCGGCGTCTGAAAGAGCTTGATATCCGTCAGGGCGATAAGTGCATGCATTAGGTATCCGCGATGAAAAAACCTCCGGAGCATCATTTCCCGGCGGATCTCACTATATCAGCATATGTCCTTTATACCTGTCCCTCTTTCTATTCAGCGCAGTAGGACATCGCAGGTTCAGAACCGTATTTGCGGTCCCATACATGCCTCTTCTGTATCTGACACATCTCCATAGTCCGCATTCGAAACCACACAGATGTCCGTGCATAATCCTATGATCTCGATCTCGATATCCTCATTTGAGGCGATTCCGGACAGTTCTCTCGCAAGATCGATGCTCCCGAAGGCCGGCTTTTCGAAGATCCGCACTCCATCCAGCAGCTCCGCTATATCCGCTCTTATCTTCCATCCTTCGGTCCCCTTTATGCAATGCTCAACAGGAAGGTTCCTGCCTTCCTGAGTCTTCAGATAATCCGGGCCGTGCGTATCCATCGTCGCAAAGATGTCCTCCGGTCTGTATTCACGTATCTTCAGTTTAACGTTTTCGACGATAGCGGCAGCCTCGGATGTGCCGAGAGCACCGTCTATAAAGTCGTTCTGCATGTCTACAACAACAAGGATCTTTCTCATATCAGCATCTCCCTCATAACAGGTAGTAAATCAAGTCTGTCGTTGATCGTGATCACGTCTTATCTTATCAGACTGCAGCTAAGGCAGCTTCGTCTGATTCGGCATTCCGTTGTATACAGGTATCTCGAATACCAGAGGCTGATCCAGTATGCCGTACTTGCTGTATGATTCCTTTGTATTGTAGGACTCGTTGTACGGAGCGTGGATATTGGTCATGTACTGGTGTGTGCCGACACTCCCGGCGCCGTTCCTGACATTAAATCTCTGATAATAGATCGTATGCTGGCCCTTGCTTATGTAATACTTCGAGAGTTCTGCCGCACCGCCTTCTACAGCCTTTGCCGGAGTATCCCATCCTGCGGTCCTGGCGTACAGAAGCCCGTTGTACAGAGGGTTCGTTCCTCCGAAAGCTCCTATATTGAAAGGATTGTATACCTTTGTTCCGAGTATGGAGATGCCGTTTATCGCGTCACTGCCGCCTCCCACCTCCTGTCTGGCTCTTGCAGCCAGGAAGACCGGACTGACGTTGTTCTTCGCAGCGGCGCTTATGAAGGTATTGGCTGTGAATCCCTTGGACGGAAGCTTTGTAGGCGCCAGTATTGTCGATACCACAGCCGATGTCTGATACTGCGGCTTATATGTCAGATCCTCGAACATCATAATTCTGTCTTCAGTCAGGAAGTTCCTCGGATCCATGTAATATGCTACAACTGTGCTGCTGGCGTTGTACCATCCCGGCTCTATCTGTCTGCTGCCGCTGCGGTAGCTTGAACCATAGCTGCTGTGTACCAGAGACGCACCGCTTCTGGTCTGTCTCGAGATAGCATCCGACCAGTTGATATTTGATTTATAAGCCACGAATCCCCAGTTAGGGTGTTTCTTGTGGAGTTCTCTGAGCTTTACTTTATACTGTTCAGGGAACCCCTGGCTGTTGAGGTAGTCGTCGAATTTTTTTGCATCAAGATCAGCTCCGGCATTTGCAGCGGACGTAAGGATCGTTCCTGTCTTAGGTGCAGCTGCCTGTGCAGAGGATGAAGAAGATGTGTTCCCCGATGATTTTGCTGCAGGCTTCTGCGCAGCGTTGTTGCCTTTCGTGTTTGAAGCAGCAGGAGCTGCGGCAGAAGAAGTATCCTTTACAGAGTTTTCAGCAGGAGCCGGTGCAGTCGTTTCCTTTGTAAAGCTGACCTTGGACCCGCATACATAGATATATGATGAGCCTGACTTTACCCTGTACCATGTATCGCTTGTGCCCCTTCTTGACCAGACCGGTCTTGCAACAAGGCAGACCGACAGTTCATCGCCTTTATTGAGTCTTCCCAGAGCATCCATGCCTGTTCCGGCTCCTTCTCTGTAATTCACGCCGTCTTTGTTGATCCATCCCTGAACACTGCTGAATCTGAGCGTATCAACAAGATCGGACCTTATGTATCCCTGTTTGCCGCCGACGGTCACAAGATACCACCTTTTTCTGTAAGAGGTGCTGGCCTTTGACACGAAGACTTCTTCATGTATCGTAAGATCAGTATTGTCCTTAAGAAGAGCAAGTCTGGTCGAGGAAGTCGTTGCGGACTTTCGAAGCCAGGCGCCGTCTTCCGAATCGACTTTTCCGCTTGCTGACGGAACTGAAGCTGCAAAGCCTGCAGCTGCTGAGATCATTACCAGCAGCAGCGCCGTCATCAGTATGAACGGGATATTTTGTTTTATTCTGTAATTCTTATCCATGGTTCTGATAATAATATATCCGTAAACAAAATCACGGACGCAGACAGCATTATCTTCCTTATCCGTGATTGTATACCTATATATATGCCGGGTCTTTATTTATTACAGAATATTTAGTCTCTCACTCGCCGCTGAAGCGGTTCTCATGTATGAATATCTCCTCTAACGGTACTTCGAGCAGATCTGCTATGTCAAATGCAAGCTCAAGAGACGGCGTGCATCTGCCGTTTTCGATGGAACTTATGGATTGCCTGGATACACCGAGTTTTTCGACCAGGTATCCCTGTCCTATCTTCTTTTCCTTTCTGATCTCTTTGAGCCTGTTTTCCATATATGCCGATATCTGTCCCGGATAAAACTATATC
>CACYHM010000394.1 GCA_902774195.1 uncultured Eubacteriales bacterium | reverse complement strand
AAGATCATCAGCTATCGTACCGAACTGCTCCGAAAGCGTCCTGAATTCTGCAGCGAGATCCTTGAATCCTGCTTTTTCAAGATCTGCGGCATGCTTCGCCGCCTGTGACTGCAGTGTTCTGTACGTAAGTATACGGTCGGCATTCGGCAGCACAAAAGCCTTGTAAGCTGGATCATACTGCGGACTGGCAAGGAGCTTCGCGACATCGTCGTTCAGCTTCGCCAGCTCCTCAGCTGCTGCTATCGCGAACTGCGACGCCGCCTCGTGTATCTTCTCGGCCTCCGCGTCCACCTTCTTTGCGCTGTTCTCAAGATCGTCAAGTATCTTGTCGTTCTCATCAAGGATATCCTGAGTGCTGTCGATCAGCGTGCCGGATGTATCCATCAGGGTACCGGCTGCGCTCGTGAGGCCTGCGGCGGAATCCGAAAGCGCTATGCAGCTGTTTATGTCCCGGCCGAGGCCCTCCACCTGCTTCGAGAGATCTGACAGCAGGGTCACCGGGTCGGTCCCGCTCGCCTCCGCGATAGCTGCGGCATCCGTCACGTAGCCCGCGAGGGTCTCCACGAAGGTGGCGTTCACCTGCTCCTGCAGAGCCGTCTTGGCCTTGCCTGTTATCTTCGGCGCGATCGCATTCTTCTTTTCGTTCTCAAAATATATGATCTTCGGATTGGTGAGATCGCCGTTCATGAAGCTCAGCACATCGCGGCTGAAATCCTGAGGCACGATCAGCGCGGCGTAGCAGTCTCCAGCATAAACATCGTCTATGGCCTCTCTCTCGCTGTCCGCGAAGACCCAGCCGATATCATCGTTCGCCTGGAGCGCATCGATTATCTTGTCTCCCACATTTATCTCAAGGCCCGTCACCCTGACGCCCTCATCCGCGCTGGCGACAGCGACCGAGATGCGGCCTGTCGCATCGGATTCGTAAGGCGACCAGTTCGAAAGTATATTGAACCAGGCATATGAACACGGAACGATGCAGAGTCCTATCACAGTGACGATGGCCACAACGCTCCCGGTTATCTTTTTCAGATCATGTTTTGCTATGTTGAGGATGTTCTTCATGACTCACCCCCGCTTTCCGACGAGCCGCCGCGCCAGTGCTCAATGTAGTGCTCGCGTATGATGTCCTGATGCTCCCTTATGAGGTAGTGCACCATCTTATGCACCTGCTCGGAATTCAGCATCAGATCGTCGAAGTCCGACTCCCTGTCGCTCACCTCTTCGAGCGTCCTCTGCAGCCTGTCGTCTATATACTCGACGCTCACCAGATAGATCGCAGTCGCGAACATGCCCAGTATCCAGAACAGCATGAATATGACCCTGTCGCTGTCTGTGATCCAGCGGATCAGTATCATGAGCACAGTGAACAGGCCAAGGAATCCCAGGCCTATCCTTATGCGCCGCTTGTTGTTCGTGTGCATCGCCATGCCGCGCTCAAGCAGCCTGTTGTACAGCTCTTCATAACGGACGTCCTGCTTCTTTGCCATCACAGCACCTCCGTTTCTTCTATCTTCTCAGACACGAAGCGGTTCATGCCGAGGAACGGCTTTCTGACGAGCAGCCCTATGGCAAGCGCTACCACTCCGAAAATGAGTAGGTAGAGCAGATAAGTGATGTAGTCGTGTCCGTAGGTGCCGCAGAGAGCCTCTCTCATAGCGTTGATCGCGTGAGGGAACGGGAAGAATTTGTAGATCTTGCCGAATACCGGCGGGAGTATCTCGATAGGATAGGATCCGCTCGAGCCCGCTATCTGGAGCACCATGATGATGACGACCATGGCCTTGCCGATGTCGCCGAAGGAAAGTGTCAGCGCGTAGATGAGCATCACGAATACGAGGCTCGTGACCGCGGCGGAGAACCACATCAGCCACGGATGCACCGGAGCGCAGCCAAGCAGGAAGATGTCTCCCGCGATTATGACGGCCGCCTGGGCCTGGCCTATGAGGAAGAACAGGATGAAGCGACCGAAGAACGCCTCCGCTTCGGTGGCATCAGGGAACTTCTTTCTGTCTATATGTGTCTTCAGTATGGATACGAGTATTACGCCGCCCACCCATATGGCGAGAACGGAATAGAAAGG
>CACYHM010000393.1 GCA_902774195.1 uncultured Eubacteriales bacterium | reverse complement strand
TCCTTTCCGCCCATCGTACAGTCCTTTCCCTATCCGTCAGATCCGTTCCTGCAATTCTTTGTCAGAGCTCCACAGGCACGGGTCTGCGTATCTCCTCGGCGAGCGATTCAGGATGCTCGAGCAGGTACTTGGCTATCCTGAGGGACTTGGCATTGTAAAAACCGTCCGAAAGCCTCTCATCAAGCGTGAACGTACAGTTGATGACATCTCTCTCCTGCCACGTCCCGTCATACATGAGCTTCTGCTCCTTGTGGAGCACTCCTATGGTTATCATGAACGAGCAGGTGCCGTAGTTGCTCAGGTGATGGTAGCAGGAGTCCGCTCCTATCGATCCGAGATTGGCCAGCAGGACCGACGAGTAATTCGGATCGCCGTTAGTCAGGCCTTTAGGCATGATCCCGTGATACTCGAGCACTCTCAGAGAGCCGAAGAACAGCTCGAGGACAGGTCTCGGCAGACTTCCCACGAAGTTCATGAGCTTGTCGAGGTCGTTGGATTTCTCCCTGCGGACCTTCTCTACGTCACCGAGTATCATCTTCGATATCGAGTCGATATTCATGTCAGGCTCCACTTTGAGGAACATGAGCGTCTCATCCGCGTCGTCCCTGAATTTCTGTTTTACGACGAAAGAAAGCGTGATGTCCTTCCTTTCGTAGAAGGTCCTGCCCGAAATGAACCAGTTGAGCCTCGGCCTGTGATAGACGGTCCTCGCGACAGCCGTGCAGATCGCGTGGAAGATCTTGAGGTTCGTTCCCTCTTCTTCGTTCCTCTCCTTCATGTACTTCACGAGATCGGTGACATCGAACTGCTCCGTCAGCGACACCTCCGCCTCAGTCCTTTTAGGCATGACATACGGGAGGATGTTGTGGTATCCGTCAAGCCCCTTTACTCTTACTCCGTCTCTTCTTTTGTTTCTCATGCTTTCTCCTTTATCCCAGTCCCAGCTTCGCCTTGATCTCTTCGGCCGCAAGCTTTGCGTCCTTTTTCATGTCGCTGCCGTACAGCGCTCCCAGTATTGCGAACGCCGTGGCAGTCCCCGCGAAGGCTCCTATGCCTCTGGCCCTTTTGCGGCGGGCTTCCCTCTTCATGATCTTTTTCATTTTCTTTTCAGTCATCTTTTGTCCTCCTCCGGCTCAACGCCGAGTATCTCTTTAAGATCTTCCGGTTCTATCTTTTCGAATATAGGTATGCAGCCCGCTTTCAAAGCTGCTTTCAGCGCCTTCGGAGTGCGTATGGTCCAGGACGCCTCCGTCTGCCCTTTTTTGTCGACGGATCTCCTCAGAGCTTTGTTTTTTCTGTCCCTGTACTTATAGGCTATGAAGTCCGGCTTCGTCAGTATATCGAGCCACATATTGGTCAGAAACACCGCCTGGTATAAGGCGAGGCCTTCTTTCTTTTTATGGAAATCCTGAGCCAGCTGCCCCCTTGTGAACTGCGGCCTGATCTTTTTCAGCGCGAGCAGCACCCTCGGGTCGAAGCTCTGCAGCGCAAAAGGCCCGCTGTAAGAATCCAGTCTCTCTGCTACCGCCCTGGTGAGCGCATTATGATTCCCTCTGTTGACCTTGAGCTCTATGAGAAGCGGAAGTCCCGTATCCTCGTACAGTTCGAGCACTTCATCGAATGTGGGTATCACCTCGTCCGTGCCCTCGAGTCTCAACTTCCTCAGGTTGGTGATGTCATAGTCTTCGATCACTCCCTTCACTCCGGTCTCCCGTTCGAGATCATCGTCGTGGAAAATAACGAGCGAGCCGTCCGCGATGCGGTGTACGTCTATCTCAGTCGGGAGTCCGTATTTTATCGCGCGTCTGAAGGCAGCCATGGAGTTCTCCGGGATCTCCGGCTTGTCGTGGTAACCCCTGTGCGCGTACATGTCTGCAAGATTGTTTCTTCTGTTATTCATTTCAGTCTTCCATGTCCTCAAATGCTTCAAGCCCGTGCTTTACCTCAGGCGCGGCATCACCGTGCTTCACCATGGTCATCGTCACGAAGCTGGCCAGCACGAAGAGGGCGGCATACGGGAAAAGCACTTTATAGCTTACGTTTCTCATAAGGAAGCCCGCGAGAACAGGCGTAACCACCTGCGC
>CACYHM010000392.1 GCA_902774195.1 uncultured Eubacteriales bacterium | reverse complement strand
GCTTTTCGCCTTCACCCAGCACCTGGGCTATGCGGACTATCCCGTAGGTGAAGCCGCATTTCGCGGCGTATTCCCTGATGAGTACCTCGCAGCTTATCTTGGACTCGCCGTACATCGTCCTGCCTTTGAGAGGGCTGTCCTCTTTCCACGGGATCCCGTCTTCATTATCGTAGACCGAGATGGTCGAAGCGAAGACTATCCTTTTGGTCCCTGCCTCTGGCATCGCCTTTAGAAGGGCCTCTGTCATCTCGATGTTTACTGCGTAGTCCGCCGGATCTGAAGTTGTTCCCCTTACCCCGGCAAGGTGGACGACCGCATCGGTTCCGTCAAGGGCTTCCTCCAGGCTTTCAACGGTGTAGTCCGTGGTCTTCCAGACGCAGCGATCCGTCTCCGTATGATCAGACCCGCCTCTCGTAAGAGCGATCACTCTGACATCTTCTCTTTTGTCCAGCTCTGCAAGCAGTTCTTTTCCGATAAAGCCGCTGGCACCTGTTACCGCAATCTTTAACATTACATCTCCTTATGAAAATGAGCCAAAAGGTGCATTTCTTTTTGACTCATTTTTGATCTATTTGACATTGCATACGAAGCATCTCTGCTTGCCGGTCTTGTCAGGCGGCAGTTCTCCAAGCCACTCGATAGTTATTTTGAATTCATCGCCATAGAGCTTGGTCACCTCTGTTATGAAGCGCTCCTCTATCTCTTCTTTCGTCATCGTCCTGTTGAAAGGATCGGCCACGAGCTGGATCTTCATATCGTGGTAGGTCTCTTCTATGAATCTGAACTGCGAGAGGCCGACGGCGTGGTTCGCTATCCTCATAAGCTGCAGTGCCGACGAATCCGCTCCGCCCTCGTGCTTCACAAGATCGTTCATGCGGCCTTCGATGTCCGTGAAGTATCTGATGCCGTCCTTCACGTAGGACTTGCCGAGGTCGAGAGTCTCGTAATTGATGAGTGGATACGTGTGTTTATAGAGCGAGGTCACGACTATGCGTCCGTCATCGGCAAGCTCGTTCTTATCGTTGTAGACGTTCGCGACAGCGATATCGTTCGCTACATATCTGAAGTCCTTTTCAGGGAACTGATAGATGAAGCTTCCCATCTCTGACACGCCGTATGCGTCGATGAGCCCCGGTCCGAGCGCCTTTGCGAGCACCTTCCTGGTCACGCCGTCCACCATCTCGCTTATAGGAGCGTAGAACTTCGGCTTCCATATCTTCATGTTGTGCTCTTCAGCATACTGCACCATCCTGACCATGACGTTCCTGCGAAGGCAGATCAGATCAGGCTTGTATTCGTTGATGTCCGCGATGAGATCGGCGATGCCGTCTCCGACTATGTGATCCTCGCCGACCACCTTGCGGCGCATCAGTCCGAACTTCTGGATGATGGAGTCCCTGTTCTTCTTTCTCGGTCCCTTGTGGCTTGTCGAGAAAGAATACATCTTGCCGGTCAGAGGCTTGTAGCCCGCAGCCGCGAGAGCTCTCGCCCAGTTGGCATCGCTGCACGCCTGCTCTTTCTGGGTATAGAGCATCTTCAGAGGCGTGCCCGACGAGCCGCTTGTGCTGAGTATGTTTATGTCGTCGTGCTTCTCTGGATGATCGTCCCATTCATGCTGCATCCAGAGCCTGAGCTCAGGCTTTGTCAGCGTCGGGAACTTCGCAAGATCCTCGGCCGAGTGGTAGTCATCAGGAGTCGTGCCCGAAAGCTCGAACTTCTCTCTGTAGACAGGGATATTGTATGCCCTCTTCATTATCTTATGGACTTTGCGGTTCTGATCGGCCTTGATCCTCTTCGGATCGCCGTCGAACGATCTTCTGAGCGTCAGGAGATACCATACCGTATAAACGTTTTTGAGTTTCTTTTGTATACCCATTATACTGTCCTTCCGGTTTTGTAAATGATGTAACCGCATTTTTCTATCATGCCGTTTACTTTAAGAACCCTGTCGCCGTCATCGTAATACCAGCAGACGAATTCGGCGCCGGATACATCGTGATCGCCTCTTACGAAATGCGAACTGGACGGCTCGCTGATGAATTCGAGGCAGTATTCCTCGTCATCCGGCATGTCATACTTTTCAG
>CACYHM010000391.1 GCA_902774195.1 uncultured Eubacteriales bacterium | reverse complement strand
GACGACCGTCGCGATGGATCCCGCGAAATGCCCTCCCGGGACCGAGATGCCCGTGTTGGATGCGATGATGCGCGGTCCCTTCAGCTTCCCCTCTCTGATCAGGTCGCGGACCTGCGCGTCGAAATCGAGGACGCCGCCGACGGTCCTGATCGTGGTGACTCCGCTCATCACTTCCGTCTTTGCGTAGGACGCGACCAGCTTCTTTGCCGCCATGCGGACCAGTCTGTTCCCGGTGAGCAGTTTGTACAGCTTCTCGTAGTCCACCGGCTTCTCGTCCTTCTTCGGCTTAGGCGGCTTCCCGCTCAGCGCGAGGTGGACGTGAAGGTCGATCAGCCCCGGGAGCAGATACGCTCCTTTCAGGTCGATCACCTCATATCCGTCCAGCGCCGCCACATCGCCGGTGATGCCCACGATCCTGTCTCCGTCCGTCAGCACGGCTTTTCCGCGGACAGGCTGCATGTCTTCAGTACCGTCCAGTATGATCCCGTTCACGAAAGCGTATCTCATGCCCTTCTCCCTTCTTTATACTGCTACAGTGACAGCTTTGCGTCACTGCCTCTTGTTTAGTGTATATCCGGCCACAGCTCCGACGATGCCGCCGAGTATGTGGCCCATGTTCGAGATATTGTCCTGTATGAACAGCCCCTCATATATCTGCTGTCCTATGTATATGAATGCGACAAGTATGACCGTCACAGGGATCTCTCCCTCTTTGAAGCCGGTGAAGGATGTCATCATGATGAATGCGAAGACGACACCGCTCGCGCCGCAGAGCGCTATGTTCGGGAAGATGAGCCAGGTGACTATGCCCGTCACCAGTCCGGTGATGAGTATGACCTCGATGATGGCCCTCGATCCGTACTTCTCTTCGAGCATCGGCCCGAGCAGGAGCAGGTACATCATGTTGCCGATGTAGTGGCTCCATCCCTGGTGGCCGAGCACGTGAGTGAAGAACCTCACGTATGTGAGCGGCGATGCCAGCGATGAATGGTAGGTCATGAAAAGCAGGCGGTTGCTCACGCCCGCCGTCAGGTAATTGAGCACCATAGCACCGAAGCTTATTATCACAAAACTCAGGACTACTGGTGAATTGAATGTTATGCGTCTTTTCTTCATAGTTTTTGTATAAGTCTATCCACTATTTCTATATCCGACGGCAGCCATTTAACTGAACGAATATCCTCTTTGCCCAGCCATTTTGCGGCCTCATGCTCGATCAGTTCGATCTCATCAGATATCAGCTTGCACAGAAAGCACTGCATGATCATGTGGAACTCCGGGTAGTCGTATTCGACTGTATAGAAAAGATCGCCGACCTTTATCTCTGCCCTGAGCTCTTCTCTGATCTCGCGGATGAGCGCTTCTTCAGGAGTCTCTCCGGCTTCGATCTTGCCGCCCGGGAACTCCCACCAGTCCTTGTATGCACCGTAGCCGCGCTGGGTCGCGAAGATCCAGCCGTCTTTTTCGATTATTGCCGCAACGACGTTGATAGTTTTCATGATCTTTACCCTTCATCGAGGTATGTTACAAGGAAGTGCTCTGCCAGGCTGCCCGGACGGATGTTTGCCCTCGCCTCATCCCGCGTAAACCAGGCATAGGAGTCGATCTCGTAGTTCGGATCCAGCTCGCTTGCATCCTTTATGAATGCCGTGAAGTTGCACATCAGCGTGTCCGACTTCTCGAAGAACTGCGTGCGGTTGAACTTCATGTGCGAGACGATCATGCCGGTCTCTTCCTTCACCTCTCTGGCGACGGCGTCCTCGAGGGACTCGCCCCTGCTGACATAGCCGGCCACCAGGACGTATGACTTCCTGCCGTACTGCTGTATGAGGAGGATCTCGTCCTTCTCTTCGTTGATGACTATCATGCTGACAGCCACGTTATACTGAGGGAATCTGAACTGCCCGCACTCCGGACAGTACGGCACGATCCCTTCGTAATCTGTACTGCCCGCACTCCGGACAGTATGGCACGATCCCTTCGTTTTCAAGTTCTTTCGGCACCAACCTGGTGCCGCATTGTCTGCAGTAGATGCTGCTCATAGTTTCTAATTAGTCCTTACTGATCGGTACCATATTCCTGCATCTAGGAAAATTCGGACATCCCCAGAACTCTCTTCCGGCGTATTTGCCTTTCTGAGCAACCCTCCTTACCATCTGCACATTACAGCGCGGACAGATCGGTGCACAATCAGTTGCCAACTCTGGTTTGTAAGCTGCGTTCATCGCAATAGGTGGTGCGTTCTTTATCACTTCTGCGAACTTTGCAGTGTAATCGACCGGATTAGGTTTGCATCTTTTCAGCCATGCTTCCGCATGATCCTCCATCTGCCAATCTGTCAATGCT
>CACYHM010000390.1 GCA_902774195.1 uncultured Eubacteriales bacterium | reverse complement strand
AAGCAAGTCGGTTTACATAATACAGACTATCAAAGAAAAAACACAGGAAATCCGACGGGGAATCCTGTCTGCAAAGTGCTGATTTACTTTGTGAAATTATATGGTATAATGAGCGAAAAGGCACACCGTCAGCCGATGGAGTCTTTCGGCTTCCGATGATGGAGGTGTTTCCTGACACATAAAGCCTGAAAGAAGGCCGCAGAAGGCCTGAAATCAAGGGATTATTCGTTAAAACTATGAAAGCTACGGACAGAGCAAACCGCATCATGGATCATTTCGGCGGC
Source organism: uncultured Eubacteriales bacterium (assembly GCA_902774195.1). The sequence goes on along the minus strand of CACYHM010000390.1, from coordinate 1,807 downwards.
AGAAAACCCTTGGGGTACCTGGTTTTATGCCTGTTTGCCGCGGGCATCGCCGTGTTTGTCATAAACTGTGTTTCTATTTTCCCGGTTTATGAAAACAGAGATGCTTATTTTCTCCCCCGGATGATCATGAAGGCGCTCATCAATCTTCTATGGGTAGCGGCTGCGGCGCTTGGCGTGAAGTATTACCCGACCAAACGCAACCGGATGATGCTCCCCGCGCTGATCCTGTTTATGGTCGGGGATACGGGGACGCTGATCTCGTTTCCTCTGGGAGGCGTCTTTTACGCGGTGGGGCATATCTTCATGCTGATCGCCATCGTGGAGACCACGTACATCCGAAAATGGCAGATGGTGTTTCTGGCCGCGGGGATCGCGGTGACGGTCATGCTGCCGCTGGTGTTTTTGGACAACTGGCTGTTGAGCTTCGCGGCCATCGCGTACGGCCTTGTGGTTACGACGGTGATGGCGTTTTCCCTGTCCAACCGTTTCTTCTGGCTGGCCGGCATCATCTTCTACGTGTCGGACGTCGCAGGCTTCATCCGGGTCGCTTTGATGGACATCAATTATGTCTATATCATAACGACCGTGATCTATTATGTCTCATTCTTCATGCTGTGTGTTTCCGTTTACAGCACGAACCGAAAGGAAGTTGTGACAGTCTCGGACCTTTTGAGAATGACGGGCGATTCCAGGAGCGAGGGCGTTTCGTTCTGGGTCTGCGGCAAGTGGGCGCTCGGTCTCATCCGAGGGGACCGCAAATACGCATACGATCATATCGATCTTGCCTATGACATCGACCACGTCGATGAATTTCTCGCATGGATCGCACATGCGGGGTACGAGAGAAAGCACAGATACGCCAAAGGGATCCGGAGCTATTACAGTGAGAAGTATGGGGAACTGAAGATTTTTCCCTGTCTGTTCCGTCAGGACGGCTCCGCGATGCTGACCAATGAAAAAGGACATCAGCTGGAGCTGGACGAGGGATTTTTTGAAGAGATCAGCGTGTTCGGAAGAAAAATCCCCTGCATCGCGCCCGGCGGACAGGAGCTGATTTATGACGCCGCCGGAAATGACAGATGATCCGGGCAAGCATCCTTCATGCTCCATATCCTGCATATCACGCGGGCAGCATACATCATCTCCCGATGAGAAAGGGACCGCAGCGTTTTTTCATTTCGCTGCGGCCCCTTTTCGCCGTTTTTCAATGCTAGTCCCATACGTTTGATACTGGTCTTCCGTTAAAAGTAGACAAGGATTTGCGAGAATGCTTTTTGTCAGGTAAGGCGGAGGACGCAGATGGGCTGTCGCCCGTCAAGGACGACAACGCTGCATGGCGAAAAGCAGGCCGCAAAGACTGTCTGATTTTAATGGAAGACCAGTATTAATCCGCTTTTCAGGCAATCGAGTCCGTGCTCTCCGGCGCGGTGAAGTGCGTGCGCAGATATTCCGCCCATTCGGGGTACTTGTCCGCCGTGAAGTGGATGCCGTCCGTCGCCTGATGCTCCGGCAGCCAGCCGTTTTCATCTGCAAGGGCGTCGTAGAGGTCCAGATAGATATAGCCGCCGCGCGCCGCCATCTCCTCGATGGCGCGGTTGAACTCCAGAATGCGGTCGCGCTTGAACAGCTCGTTGTTCGCGTCCTTCTTCTGGGTGATCGGCGTCAGGGACAGGACATAGATCGTCGCGTCCGGCTCGCCCTCGGCGAGCTGGGCCAGCACGTCGGCGTAGATGTCGATGAAGCCGTCGATGTTGAAGCCGAGCTCATTGATCCCGAAGAGCACATAGACCTTCCCGTACTGCTTTGA
>CACYHM010000389.1 GCA_902774195.1 uncultured Eubacteriales bacterium | reverse complement strand
GGTCCCGCCGTCAACTCTCTCGGTCCTTGCCGATGCATCGTATCTGCCGTACTGGAAGTTTATATAGTCGCCCTCATCCGGTACTCCCGTGTGCTTCACGGCCTGTTTCAGCAGCGTTCTGATGAGCTTTTTGAGGCTTTCCTGATCGACATCCTTTATCACTCCGACCGTGACGTCACTCTCACGGTCCTTCATGGCTTTTCTGAGTTCTGACGCCGCTTCGGAGGCGCTGTCGTAATAAACGACATCCTCCGCGCAGGCGCGGTCAAACAGCGCCGCTGTGCAGAGGACGACAGAAAAGCATATTATCGCTATATTTCTCAGATGTTTTTTTTTTTTTTTTTCTCCAAATATGTAACGGCGCAATACCCTTTGTAGATGACGGGGTCAGCCTTGAAGCGGTATATCTGTCCGGTCGGTTCGAAGACGAAATCATCCTCTGCCGATTTACCGTCGAGCGCAGCCTCGATCATCTTGCCATACCAGTTCTCATCGATAAAGGTATAGAGTTCCCTTACTCCGTGTCCGAGTATGTCCTTGGCTTGCTCTCCCGTAGCTCTCTCATATGCGTGATTGACGTAGAACAGCACCGCGTCTGCCGTGCCGCGCTCCTCGTTTCTGGTCACATGATATACCGCATATACCGCAGGGATATCATCGAAGAAGTGGAAGAGCTCCGAGGCCCGCGCTATGAGTATCTCGTTGGAAACGTTCCTGTTGTGGTCGGCAAGGATCCTCCGTTCGGCCAGCTTTTCCTGCTCGCTCAGGCTTTCGGTCTCCGAGAAGAACGAGTATCCGACCGAGGAGTAGATCGTAACAGGCACGCCTTCGATCTCAGATATGGAGCCGCAGACATGTCGGATCTGCTCCCTCAGAAGGCTGGCATCCTCGACCCTTTCCATCTGCTTCATGATCACAAAGCTTGTACCTGCGGATCTGCCCACGACGCAGCTTCGGCCGAAAGCTTTTTTGAGCGCTTTGCCGAACGCCAGCAGGACTTTGTCGCCGAAATCGTAGCCATATCTGTCGTTCAGCGATTCAAACTCGTCCAGCAGTATATTCAGACGCACGAAGTCCCGTCTGCGCAGATAGAATTCATCTCTGAATCTTGCCGCCTCTTCGGCCATGCCTCTGGAATTGAGAAGGCCTGTATACAGATCCCTTCGCTTTGTCTCTTTGCCGCGCTGGTCGTGCTCGTCCAGAAGGCCTCTGTCGATAAAATATCCCATCAGACCTGTTATCGCGCCGTCGACATCGTATATCGGCGTCTTTGAGGCCAGTATCTCGCGGTTCTCTCCGTCTGCAAGGCATCGTCCCGGAAGGTTGTGTGTGGTGATGCCCTCGCTGAGCACCCGCAGTTCATCATCCCTGTAAACACCCGGATCGAGATGCCATTCCATGTCTTCGTCGTTCTTCCCGATTATCTCATCTGCACTGCTGAATCCGTAGTAATCAAGAAAGGCCCTGCTGGCACCGAGGAAACGGCGTTCTTTGTCCTTCCAGAATATCCGCAGCAGATCCGACTGCACCAGGTTGTTCCACAGCATCTCCGGAGAGTAGTCTTTGCGCTCCCTGTGGATCTTGTTTTCGAACGCGATCACGGACCTGTGAATGTTGCGTATAAGGATAAGGTATACATTCTCTTCGAGGCGGAGGTCCGTATGCTCCTTCCATACATACTCGCCATGGTGGCCTTTCGTTCGCAGCACTCTGGTCATGAAATTGACTCCCGCCTCGCGGAATCTCTTTTCGACCGTGCGCGGGTCCACCATGCGCAGGTACGCGTCCCTGTCCTCAGGATAAATATATTTTTCGGCATACTCCTGCGCCATGCTGAGAGCCCCCGTATTCTGAGATACGAGTTCCTCCCTGGTCGTCGTATACAGAGGTCTGATCGTATCCTCGTTGAGATCTACCAGCGTGATCCTCTCGAACATGGAGTATATGCGGACGAGAGAATCATCGAGAAGACTCGTGTTGGCCGTTTTGCTCATTCTGATCAGTACGCTGTACTTGTCGCTCGTCTTCGCAACGCACTTTGCCTGTACTTCATAATACTCATCATGCGCGCTGAACAGCATCCTTCCCTCTTCACCGCCGACGGTGGAATCCATCAGGCTGATGATCCTGTCCGAGAGAAGGTTGAAAGGCTGCGGCTTTCTCAGCTGCTCCTGGGAAAAGATATCGGCGAACATCCCTGTTTCAAGAGCCGTCTCTTCAAAGGCCGTGTTGTAAAAGAGTATGCTGAAGTAGTCTTTCCTGACTTCTGCCAGTGCGAGAGGGATACTGTTGAGCTGACGTGCAGTCGTTATGGAATCCCTCTCCTCCTTTGTCATGAAAGGCACAGCGCTCAGAAGATTCACTTTGCCTATATCGTCGTAGTATTTACGGTCCTGAGGTCTTTCTGTTCCGACGCCCTTAGCGCTGAGCTCATCGAGAGCCTCCTCGTATTTCATCGGTTTGCCGAAGTAATAGCCCTGCACCTTCTCACAGCCGACATTGCGAAGGTATCTGAACTGTTCCTCGTTCTCGACGCCTTCTGCCAGTGTGTGGATGCCGAGGCCCTTGGCCATGTCTATGACCGATGCCGCGATCCTCTGCGACCTCTGAGTGAACGGCCGGAGGAAACCCATGTCGAGCTTGATCTCATCAAACTCAAAATCCTTAAGGGTGTTGAGCGATGAATAAGCGCTCCCGAAGTCATCCATCCAGACCTGGTATCCGTTCGAGCGGAACTTTTTTACCTCAGTGAGCATCATCTCTTTGTTCTCTGCCACCGAGCTTTCGGTGATCTCGATGCTGATGAAATCACGGGGCAAAAGGTTTTGCGTCACTATACTGTTGACCAGGAAGTAAATATCGCAGAGGTCGAAATCTTTTCTGGACAGATTGACGGATACCGGCACGGGCGTCCCTTCGCCCGCAAAAGTCATGCGAAGCTTCGCACATGCCTGCCTGATGATGTAC
>CACYHM010000388.1 GCA_902774195.1 uncultured Eubacteriales bacterium | reverse complement strand
TAATCTTTACTCATAGCAGTCCTCCTTTTTCAGACAGACAGCTGCTTCCTTGCAGGTATGGCATGACAGCCTGTCTCCATATCCATATACAACTATACACGCCAGGAGGAGACCTGTCTACTGCGGAGCGGTGCAGGAAGCATACCGGCATCATTGTTTCACGTGAAACAATAAGATCCGAACCTCAATATCTAGTGGCTGATAAGATTTAATGACACAAGTTGTTCCGTGCACGTAATTAAAGCCACATATTCACCCAAACTTCACCTAAAAATGCATATATAGAAGTAGAAAACAAAATGTTCTTGTCTATATAGAAGTAGAAAACAAAATGTTCTTGTCGTATAATACACGGAAGTGTTTAATCGGGCATTGCGGCCCGAAGGAGGTTAAGATGAGCAAGGCAATTGCTATTTTCAATCAGAAAGGCGGCGTCGGCAAGACAACGACCAACATCAATCTTGCCGCCGGATTGGCGTACAAGGGAAAGAAGGTCCTCATGGTGGACACGGACCCGCAGGGCAACACGACCAGCGGTATAGGGATCCGCAAGAGGACTTTAAAGAACACCGTATACGACGCACTCATAGATACAGACTTCGATGTAAGGAAAGCCGTTCTTCCGACCAATACGGAGAACCTCTTCCTCATCCCGGCCAGCGTGGATCTGGCGGGAGCCGAGGTCGAACTTGCGCAGCTTGAAGGCCGCGAAGGCAGGCTCAAGAGAGTCATCGACGCAGTCAGGAACGACTACGACTATATCCTCGTCGACTGCCCTCCTTCGCTCGGCATCCTTACGATCAACGCTCTGACGGCTGTCGACAGCGTGCTCATACCTATCCAGTGCGAGTTCTACGCGCTCGAGGGAGTGAGCCAGCTTATCAGCACGATCGAGATGGTCAAGAAGAGGATGAATCCGGATCTGTATATCGACGGAGTCATCCTCAGCATGTTCGACGGCAGGACCAATCTGTCGCAGGCCGTTGTCGAGGATGTAAGAAACTTCTTCGGCCCGCTTATGTATGACACGATCATCCCGCGCAACGTCAGGCTCGCCGAGGCACCGAGCTACGGAAAGCCGATAGTCGACTACGATCCGACAGCACAGGGCGCGAAAGCATATCAGGAGTTCACAAGGGAATTCCTTGCCAGAGACAAGGCAAGAAAGAAAGCGAAGAAATAGATATGGCAAAGAAAGCAGGACTGGGCAGGGGCCTGGACGCGCTCTTTGCAGACGCAGCCCCTATACTCGAGGAGAACGGGACCTTTGAGGAACCCGTGATCACGGAAGAAGAGAAAAAGACGGCCGGCCCGGCCGCGGCAAAAAAGAAGAGCTCAGACAGGAGCAGCGGCAAAGGAGCCGCGAAAGCCGCAGGCAAAGCGGCGAAGTCTGACGACGGCGATGACCGCGTGCTGTACGTGGATATAAACGACATCAGACCGAACAGCGCTCAGCCGAGGATGCACTTTGACGAGGACAAGCTGACAGAGCTCGCTTCGTCCATAAAGGCGAACGGGGTAATCCAGCCGCTCATCATCAGAGAGAGCAGCACGGGCTACGAACTGGTCGCCGGTGAAAGACGCTGGAGAGCATCGCGCATCGCCGGACTCAGAAAGGTCCCGTGCATCGTGAGGAACTTCGATGACAGGCAGAACGCGATCGTCGCCATCATTGAAAACATGCAGAGGGAAGACCTCAACCCTATCGAGGAAGCGAAGGGACTCAGGTCGATGACCGAGAAATACGGTTTCACGCAGGAGCAGGTCTCGGCATCGCTCGGCAGGAGCCGCACATACATCGCCAACAGCATCAGGCTGCTGAAGCTGCCTGAAGAAATACAGGAGTACGTGTCAAGCGGACAGATGTCTGCAGCGCACGGACGAACCATAATCAACATCCCTAATAAGGCAAGACAGAAGGAGGTCGCCGACAAGATCATCAGAAATGATCTGTCCGTAAGGGCGACTGAAAAGCTGGCCGAGAGGGTCAAGGACGAACTGAAGCCGGAGCGCAAAAGACGCAAAAAGCCGGCAAAGCCTGAGAACACAAGATCCGCAGAGATCGAAGCCGTCGAGAGAGAGCTCATGAGCCTTACCGGCACAAAGGTCAGGATCGCAGGAGACGGCAGCGCGGGCAGGATCGAGATGGACTACTACAGTCTCGACGAGCTCAACAGGCTTATTGAAACTCTCAGAGAGGCCTTCGGTCAAAGGGGGTAGGATCAATGGATAATTCATACATATCATCTGTCCCGATACCCGCGTGTGTCGTGGACAAGGACGGAATAGTAACTGCCGCCAATCCTCTGATGAAGAATGTCTTCGTCTACGAGGACATCATCGGATACAACTTCTTCACGCTCACGGGCGTAAGAAGAGAGCAGCTGATGGGCGCCAACAGCGAAGAGATCATCGT
>CACYHM010000387.1 GCA_902774195.1 uncultured Eubacteriales bacterium | reverse complement strand
ATCCGCAGCTGCCTGCTTCTGCTCTTTTTCATACAGGATGTAGACGTCGGACCAGGGCATCAGTTCGGGAAGGTATGATCTGTCTTTGTCATATAGATGATGAGGCATCTTCTCCAGAAGATATTTGAGGTAATAGTATGGATCAGCTCCATTGGCCTTAGCTGTCTCGATCATCGTGCTTGCGATCACCGTAGCACCGGCGCCGCCGATCGTATTACTGAAAAGATAGTTTCGGCGACCCTGGGCTATGGGGCGGATCGATCTCTCGGTTGCCCCATCGTCGACAGGGATGCTGCCATCGTCAAGGAATCTCCTGAGACATTCTTCCTGGTTGATGGAGTAGCTTAGAGCATCACGCATCTTTTCGCTCAGGGAGGGATCCTCCGGATCAAATGAACGGACAAAATCGAAGAAGGCATCTACTTTTTTCTTTACCACAGTCTGCCTTTTCTGAAGGCGTGCGTCAGGGCTCATCTCCCTGAGAGCTCCTTCCTCATGGTATATTTCTCCGATGAGGCGGATAGCCTGAGCCTCAGGCAATAAGGCGATCTTTTCTTCAGATGATCCTTTTGTCGGAGCAAGTTTGAGAGCATCGACGAAACGGCGGCGTGCATGCATGAAACAGCCGCAGAGAGTGACGAGACTGGCTGCGTCTCCGGCAAAACTCACATATCCTATGTAGGCATCGCAGGTCAGACAGAACGGGTCTGTCATACCGCAGTAAAAGTTCCTGAGATGGTCTGCACCGCGAGTCTTTTCGTAGCAGTACGCGATGATCTCCGGTCCTTCAAGCAATTCGCTTGTTCGATGTACCCATATGAAGCTTTTCGATCCGGCAGACCTGCCGTCATGTATGACCGTATATGTGGTCTCATCACACTGCTGGTATCTGCATTTTCTCAGCTCATCACACATGTATTCATACACAGGCTCAAGGAGTTCATGGCACGCACGATTGATCCAGTTTGTGATCGTCTGCCTGGACAGGTGAAATCCGAATCTTTCCTCATCATGTTCCATCCTGTAACAGGGAAGGAACAGCTTGTACTTATCCAGCATAAGCTGAGCGACCAGCGATTCGGAAGCAAGACTTTTGGGCATGAAAAGATCCCGGCTTCCGGTCCTTACGAGCGCATGCTCGAGTCCGACAGATATTACCGGCCTGTATGTATGCTTTGCGTAAGTCGTCTGCCTGACTATCTCGACCGTAACGGTCTCCTGCCAGTATGCGAATCTCCAGTTCCCTTCGCCGTATTCATTGTTAAGCTCATCTATGTCATATTCGAATATGCTGCAGGACGGAAGATTTGAAAGGTCGCGCGCTCTTTTGCCGATCTCTTTGCCGCGTCCGCCTTGCCTGCCGCGTCCTGATGGTCCGCGGTTCGCGCTCTCCTGATCCTCATGATCTTCGTCAGCATCCTCGTCGAGAGGGTCCTCTCTTACAGCATTGCCTTCTGACGCCTGGTCGAATATATCCTCTGCTTTCTCTGTCGATCGCCCGTACAGATCATCCGCGCGCATCGTGCTCACACCGGTAAGATGCCGGTTCTGCTCACGCAGCACTTTGATCTCTTGCTTCGCAGCTTTCAGTTCTTCCTTCATCTGCTGGAACTGATGCGCCATCTCAGTGCCGGCGTTCTGTGTCTCAGCAAGTCTGATGCTAAGCTGCTCTCTTTCGGAGAAGAGGGACAGAGCTTCCGCGATCATCTCGTCACGATCCATATTCTTAAGCTTCAGCTGGTATGCAGCAAGATTTGCTCCGCTCATAGGGATCCGGCACCTCTGATCAGCGAACGATCCTCGCTGCTATCCAGCGGATCTCCTCAAGCGCATTGAGAAGCTTCTCGTTCTGCTTAGTGAGCAAAGCCAGTTCTCCTGCAAGTCTGGAATTCTCCAGTTTCAGCTCAGTTGCCTCAGCTTTTGCCTGCTCATAGAGGGATGTCACTTTTGCGAGTTCTTCATTTCTTTCCGTCTCTGTATTCTTTTTCTTCCTGCCGCGCTTTCCGGTCGGGACGATCTCTCCTGTTGCAGGGTCGATCTTTCCGATCACCTTGCGTCTCGATCTGGACTGCCTCTTCTCAGCATCCCAGTAGCTTTCGGATTCGTGTTGTATCCGTATCCTTATGGTACTGTTTTATTATTGCCATCGTATCCTCCTTCCAAGTGACACTTTACTACAGTTATTGTATCACTTGGAAGGAGCTATGTCAATAGTATAGTGACATATATATTAAAAATATCACTAGCTCATGCATCTTGCTGCAGCCCTAAAGCATGCTGTTTCCATGGCTTTCCGATGTTACTTCGGACAATCTGCGGTATCTTCTTATGCTGCTGTCGATCGCAAATCCATCCATAAGCCTGTGGTATTGTTCTCGGGTTATGTCACGCGCCTCATCGGGTGTGCGGGGCCACTGGAACTTGCCGTCAGTCAGCCGGTAGTAAAGGAGACAGTATCCGTCGCCTTCGAATACGAGCCCTTTGATCCTGTCTTTTCGTCTCCCGCAGAAGAGGAATAGCGTTCCCTCCTCGAGTGTATCCAGGTCATAGTTCAGTTTTACATAACCCGCCAGTCCATCAATACCTCTTCTGAGGTCGACCCGTCCACAGCATACTATGATGCGCTTTATCCCTAAGGCCTCCCTGATCATAGCCCGCTCTTTAACGTTGCAAACAATCTGCTCAGTGTACTGACAGAAGTATCTTCATTGATCATGATGCTTAACCTTCCGCAGCGGATCACAGCATCTGCCCGGAAATCTGTTTCAATACTGCCTGCGTTTGGGAAAGGATCCTTTTCATGGATCTCACAGAATACGGGCCGTTCTGATTCAGCTGACTGCACGACGGATACAGGGAACGCAATATCGCCTGCTGCTCCTTGCTCGAGGAGATACTCCCGGACCTTGTGCTGCCAGTAGTAAAAAGTCCTCTTCGTTATGCCGTTTTGTCTGCACC
>CACYHM010000386.1 GCA_902774195.1 uncultured Eubacteriales bacterium | reverse complement strand
ATTTCTTCACCTCCGGGTGCCTGTAAGCAGGCCAGCCTGTGCAGTGCTTCTATACCGAGACAGCCCCTCTCTCAAATGTTCCCATTGGTCTGTCCTCCGATCTTAGTTTGCTTTCTTGTTGTCCACATTGTACTTCGATAAAAACAATATTGCAATACCTTACGCGAAATATTAATGTATTAAAAGAATACAAAAAAACTCTTGATTTTTTGTGAAAGTTTACAATAGTTCTGAATCGACGGTATGCGGCGGACATTATATAGAAATAACGGCAGAAATCAATATAATAGACAGTAACGGTATTTGAAGGGGTATTGATCTTATGAGGATCGAAGAATTTTTTGGATCGAACGGAAAACTGGCGATTGCTTTCTCGGGCGGAGTCGATTCGGCGTACCTTCTGGCCGAGGCGGTGAGGTGCGGGGCTGATGTGAGAGCGTACTACGTGAGGTCGCAGTTCCAGCCGGAGTTCGAGAGAGATGATGCGCGAAGGCTTGCGAAGACCATAGGAGCGGATCTTACGGAGATCGGGGCCGATGTTCTTTCAGATGAGACCGTCGCATCGAATCCTGCGGACAGGTGCTATCACTGCAAGCAGCTGATCATGGGGACCATACTCAGGTCCGCGAAGGCAGACGGATATGAGATGGTCTGTGACGGAACGAATGCATCTGATGATGTTTCCGACAGGCCGGGCTTCAGAGCTCTGGGAGAGCTGGGCGTCAGATCGCCTCTCCGGGAGTGCGGCATAACCAAGGAAGAGATCCGGCAAAGGGCAAGAGATCTCGGACTCGATGTCTGGGACAAGCCGGCCTATGCCTGCCTTGCCACGAGGATAGGCGCCGGCGAACGCATAACGGCTGACAAACTGAAGATCACCGAAGAGGCTGAGTCGAGGCTTTTTGCTATGGGCTTCAGGGACTTCCGGGCAAGGATGAGAGGCAGGGATGCGCTCATCCAGATCGCGGCGGACCAGCATGCTGATGCAGTGAAGCGCGGCAGTGAGATAAGAAAGGCGCTCGCTGATCTGTATGATGATGTCAGGATCGACCCGGAGCCGAGATGATACAGGATGGTAAAGGGACGTACAAATAACAAAATAAAACAAATAATAAAACAAATATGATGAATGCAAAAGAAATGGATATACATGAGATACTAAAGGCTGTCGAGAGCGGAGCGATAAGCGCTGATGATGCCGTGACGCATCTGAGGCTCAAGCCATACGAGGACATAGGCTACGCGAAGGTCGATCTTCACAGAAAACTGCGGCAGGGCGTTGCCGAGGTGATCTACGGCGAGAGCAAGACATCAGAGCAGATCGAAGGGATCATACGCTCCATGGCGTCAGCCGGCCAGAGCTGCATACTGATCACCAGACTAAGCGCTGACAAGAGCGCTGAGGTCGAAGCCGGGATCAGTGACCTCGGGCTGAAGTACAGCTACCATGAAAAGGCGGGGATAGCCGTGACCGGCGATGTGCCTGAGCCGTCGGGACTCGGCTGTGTAGTCATAGCGACCGGAGGCACGAGCGACATACCGGTAGCCGAGGAGGCGGCAGTCACGTGCGAGGCCCTCGGAAACGAGGTCGTAAGGCTCTACGATGTCGGAGTCGCCGGGATACACAGGCTGATGGACAGCAGGGAAGAGATAATGAAGGCCAGCGTGATCATAGCGATCGCGGGCATGGAGGGCGCTCTTGCGAGCGTGGTCGGAGGCATGGCGGACTGCCCGGTCATCGCGGTGCCGACAAGCGTCGGATACGGAGCGGCGTTCGACGGGCTGGCGGCTCTGCTTTCGATGCTAAATTCATGCGCGAGCGGAGTGGCCGTAGTCAATATAGACAACGGATTCGGCGCGGGCTATCTGGCGCATCAGATCAACCACATGAAAAAGAGGGACTGAGGGACTTAAAGAGGGATCACAGAAATGAAGAGACTGTATATCGACTGCAGCATGGGAGCCGCCGGCGACATGCTGACCGGAGCTCTGCTCGAACTCATGCCTGACAGGGAAGAGGCGCTTGCGATGCGGAACGATGCCGGCATACCCGGCATAAGGTATGAGGCCGAAGACATCGTGAAGTGCGGCGTCAAAGGCACGCATGTT
>CACYHM010000385.1 GCA_902774195.1 uncultured Eubacteriales bacterium | reverse complement strand
TTATTCTGAGAAGGAGATGCCGCTCAAAGACATCGTGATCGAAGCGAAGAAAACTGCTGAAAAGCTGTTTGACGGCGATAAACACTTAGATGAGCTGACCGCGATAATTGACCAGGCGATCAGACTGTCGGAAAACAAATACAGCGATCTTAATAACATTCATCGTCTCGGAGAAGGATGGGTAGCGGAAGAGACGCTGGCGATCTCGATCTACTGCGCCCTCAGACATCAGGATGATTTCTCAGCAGGCATAATCGCTGCCGTCAATCACAAGGGGGACAGCGATTCCACAGGCGCAGTCACAGGAAACATTCTCGGAGCGCTTCTGGGATATGATGCTATTGACGAAAAGTGGAAAAAGGATCTTGAACTGATTGATGTCATCATCGAGATGGCGGATGACCTCTGTCATGGCTGCCAGATGAGTGAATACAGTGATTATTATGACCCCGACTGGTTCCGCAAGTATATAGGCATGACATGGAAGGACGAGACTCATAAAGCTGCAGAAGATGACATGGATATACATGAGTTTGTCCAGTCTCCGGACTTCTACATCATGAACAAAATGCTGAGAGACGGAAAGATATGAAGAAGATCAAGGTCAAAGTCGAAACTGAAAAGCCGGGTCTGTTTGGCAGTAAGAAAGTCACGGAATATCGGACTGTCAAAGTCGATGACAAGACCTACCGGAGACTCATGAAAGAACAGGCAAAGAAGCCGTTCTCTTTTGACGAGATGATCTGGTATGATGAGATCCTGGATGACTGAAAGTGACATTGAAACAGGAGGGTAAGGGGCCTTCTCGGTACCTATGTATACGTCTGCGACCCCGCGCTGAAAGAATATATGGCGCAAAAACAAATCATCATTCATGTGGATATGGATGCGTTCTACGCGTCTGTCGAGATCAGAGATGATCCGTCTCTGGCAGGCAAGCCCCTTATCATAGGGGCTCTTCCGACTGAGCGCGGCGTAGTCGCGACCTGCAGCTATGAAGCGAGGAAGTACGGAATACATTCCGCCATGAACATAAAGGATGCATACAGACTCTGTCCGAAAGGGATATATATGCATCCGAACTTCGATAAATACAGAAAAGTCTCGGAGCAGCTCCGCGGGATATGGAACGACTATGCTGTAAGAATGGAACCCGTGGCTCTTGATGAAGCATATCTGGATGTGACCTACAGTGCCGGCACCTTCGAGCGTGCCGGCGAGATGGCAAGGGAGATCAAAGACAGGACCCGCAGCGAGCTCGGGCTTACGTGCTCGGTCGGTATCGCATATTCCAAGACTGCTGCCAAGACAGCGAGCGAGGAGAAAAAGCCCGACGGCTACTTTGAGATAATAACGCGGCAGGACTTCGTGGACCTGATGATCGATCGCGATGTGAAGACACTTTATACCGTAGGGGCAAAAACTGCAGAAAAGCTCAACAGGATCGGTGTCTTTACCATTCGTGATATACAGGAACGAAGTGAAGAGATAGCAGAGCGTTTTGGCAGGCACGGGCAGCTGATCACTGAACTGGCATACGGCATAGATGACCGCAAAGTGGTCGCATATAAGCCTGAGGATGCGAAGTCTATAAGCCGCGAGGTCACTTTCCAGGAGGATGTCGATAACTTTGACCTTCTGAAGGACGTTCTCGTGCTGCTGGCTCTGTCGGTTGAGGACAGGGCAGGGCGACATGGTCTTCATGGAAAAGGCGTCACGCTCAAGCTGACATATTTCGATATGCAGAGCATCACCAGATCAAGAGCAGTAACATCTGCAGACAGTGCCGGGACTATATACGCCGAGACCGTCAGGCTGCTCGATCAGGTGGAGAAGCGTCCTGTGCGGCTTGTGGGAGCCGGCATATACAAACTATCCGGTGATGAAGGCCGGCAGATGACTCTTGACGACTACATGGAAGAGTCTGATGCTGAACAGCAGCATATCATAGAGGTCAGGCTCCGCGAGCTTCAGGACAGATACGGACTGGACTTTGCCGGACACCTTGAAGATATATATCACGGAACAGTACTGCATAAGACTATAGAGTACATGAGAAAGCATTATCCGGACAAATGATCCGGATGCTTTCCATGGAATCGGAGTGTGAAAGATG
>CACYHM010000384.1 GCA_902774195.1 uncultured Eubacteriales bacterium | reverse complement strand
TAATAATCTTAAGATTCTTTTATTTTCTTTCATATTCTGCGCACGCTCATGTTTGAGTTTATCATTTTTTCAAGAGCGGCGCTGTGGGAAAGATCAGGATCGTTGGTTTCCCGTACCGACACTGTCATGGCCGCGACCGCATTCGCCGCTTTGGCCGCCGTCACGAGAGTATCGCTGTCTGCGACTGCAGTGGATGCCCAGATTATGGCTGCCATGGCGGAATCGCCGGCTCCTGTCGTGCATACCACCTCGGCAGGACAATTACCGACTATGTACATATTGTTTTTGTCAGCCGCCAGCATGCCTTCGCTGCCTATGGAAATGAAGACCCTGCGCACTCCCATGTCGAGAAGTGCAGTGGCTGCGGCTCTGTAGTCGGCTTCGGTCCGGATGGTCATGCCGGTCAGAAACTCGGCCTCTAGCCTGTTCGGCTTCAGCGTATCTATGCCGTCAAGATTCTGTCTGATCCTTGCGGCAAGCACAGTCGAAACGGGATCTGCATAAAGAGGAGACCTGCAGAGAAACTTTACGTGCATGAACGCTTCCGCGGATATGTTTGTGTCCGCGACCACCGCCGCTGCTCCCTGTATGACGGACCTGACAGAATCGAGATATTCCGGCGTGATGCGGCTGGCTATATCCATCTGGTCGATCGCCATCTCCATGTCGCCTCTGGTATTGTTGATGTACAGATACATGGATGAAGTGAGCTCAGGTATACGGAGGACGTTTGAAACATCGATCCCGATGCTGTCGCAATGGCTGAGCATATCGGATCCGAGCACGTCTCCTCCAATAACAGAGATGAGCTTTACCGGCACTCCGAGCTTCGCGAGATTGTGCGCGATGTTCCTGCCGACTCCGCCGTAGCTGATGGTGATCTTTCCCGGATTGGAGTCAGCCGGGATGAGTGGCTTGTGCGGAGTTCCCCCGATGTCTATGTTGGATCCTCCTATGACGGCCACATACCGGTCATTGCTTTTGTTATCTTTCATCTGCATACCTTTATATCTTACCAGGCTCTGTACCTGATCATTATCCTCTCATTATCATAACGGTCCTGCGGCAGCTTACCTCTGGCTCCTGATTCTATCCTTCCAGCACTTGTAGCACATCGCGGTATATCTGTCGTTGCCTCCAAGCACTACCTGATCGCCTTCGGTGATCACGCGGCCGTTGTCATCAAAGCGCGCGTTGACAGTAGCCTTGCGGCCGCATTCACAGATGGTCTTTATTTCGGTGATGGAATCGGCAAGTTCCATGAGCCTGTGCGATCCCGGGAAGAAGTGCGTGCGGAAGTCGGTCTTGAGGCCGAAGCACAGCACAGGCAGATCCTCTTCATCGACCAGATCCCTCAGCTCGTCTATCTGTTCAGGCGTCATGAACTGGGCCTCATCCACGATGATCACATCGTAATTGCCGGCCTCTTCATATGCCTTTTTTATGCTTTCATCCGGTCCTATGACCTGAGCGCGCTGCGACAGTCCGATACGGCTCTTTATGATGTCCGCGCCGTCACGGGTATCCGTGCCCGGCTTGATAAGCCAGACGCTCATCCCTTGCTCCTCGTAGTTGAACTTGGTGATGAGCGCCTGCGCGGACTTCGAAGACCCCATCGCCCCGTATTTGAAATACAGCTTAGCCATGTATGTTCCTCCGTTGATCAGTAACAGATGCCGCGCGGCGAGCCCTGCCATTGAGATGACTGCATCCGGCGTGCCGCGCCTGATTAATGATACATCAAAAAAGTGTTCATTATAAGTAGTTGTGTATTACTCGGGCATTTTCCTTTGGTCATACACAGATCTGTCGCTCAGATCCCGGTAAAACGACCATGACTCTGCCGATTTGTGTATTATTGACCTGAAACGGAGATCTCATACACATGATTCCGGGAAAACTTGTGTATGAGACGTGCTTATTCCGTAAATGTTACACAAACAGGCAATTCCAAAAGGGCAAATAAGGCTTTTGAGAGATGAATTTGTGTATCGATCGTCGGATCCAAAAGGATATTACACAAACTGCATGTTTATGATGAAGAGCGGCCCGGCCCGGTTTCGTTGTCATCGCAGCAAAACCGCCTGATACAGTGCTGTCGGCTATGGTTTATATAT
>CACYHM010000383.1 GCA_902774195.1 uncultured Eubacteriales bacterium | reverse complement strand
TCTTTTGCCATCCTGACGTGCAGCATATGTCCCATCTTTTCCTTCTTCGTCTTCAGATAGAAAGCGTCGACTGTCGTCGCGGCTATCTCGATCGGTACGCGCTCGACTATCTCGAGTCCGTAGTCGCCGATGCCTTCGATCTTCTGCGGGTTGTTAGTAAGCAGCCTCAGCGTCTTCGCTCCGAGGTCCCTGAGGATCTGCGCTCCTATGTAATACTCTCTGAGGTCTTCCGCAAAGCCCAGAGCCAGGTTCGCCTCGACTGTATCGAGTCCGCCGTCCTGGAGGTCATAGGCCTTCAGCTTGTTGATGAGGCCGATGCCTCTTCCTTCCTGCCTCATGTAGAGTATGATGCCTCTTCCTTCTCTTTCGACCTGCTGCATCGCCTTCGCCAGCTGGTCTCCGCAGTCGCATCTCATCGATCCGAAAGCGTCTCCTGTCAGGCACTCCGAGTGAACACGGCAGAGGATGTTCTCTCCGTCGCCGATCTCGCCTTTGACCAGAGCCACGTGATGTTCGCCGTTCATGACATTGATGTATCCATAAGCCTTGAAGTGGCCGTACTTCGTCGGCATATCTACCGGGCCGGCCTCACACGATACGAGCTTTGTCCTGACCTTCTTCCAGTCCTGGATCTTCTTGATCGTCGTATACTTCAGTCCGTACTCCTGAGCCATCTCGATCAGCTGCGGCATCTTCATCATAGTTCCGTCCGCTGCCATGACCTCGCAGCAAAGGCCGCACTCTTTAAGACCTGCGATCTTCAGAAGATCGACTGTGGCTTCCGTGTGTCCGTTCCTTTCCAGGACACCGAACGGTTTAGCCCTCAGCGGGAACATGTGTCCCGGTCTTCTGAAGTCCTGCGGCTTCGCGTCCTCTTCGACGCACTTCATCGCCGTGATGGATCTCTCCACCGCCGATATGCCCGTCGTCGTATCTTTGTGGTCGATCGATACCGTGAATGCTGTCTCGTGGTTGTCGGTGTTCTCGCTTACCATCTGGGGGATGTTCAGCTTCTCAACATAGTAACTCGACATCGGCATGCATATCAGGCCTCTGCCGTACTCAGCCATGAAGTTGACGTTCTCCGGTGTCGCGAACTCCGCCGCGCAGATAAGATCGCCTTCGTTTTCTCTGTCTTCGTCGTCGGATACGAGCACCAGCTCGCCTCTCGCCAGCGCCTCCGCGACTTCCTCAACTGTGTTGAATTCAAACATTTCATTTCTCCTTATGCTCTATACTCATGCTCTGCCTCTGCTATTCATGCAGCAGAGCCTGTTGTCTAAAATCCGGCCGAGATGAGCTTTTCCATAGTAAGCCCGCTCTGTCCGCTTCCGCCTGCCCCGCCTGTGTACGGCTGAGTAAGCTTCTCCACATATTTCCCGACTATATCGTTTTCGAGATTGACCTTGTCTCCCGTCTTCCTCTCTGAAAGTGTCGTCTCCGCCGCAGTGTGCGGGATTATCGAAACGGCGAACGTATCCTCCGTCACCTTTGCGACCGTGAGGCTGATGCCGTCGATCGCTATCGATCCTTTCTCGACGATATATCTCATTATCGATGCGGGAGCCTGGATGTAGTACCAGATGGCGTTATCGTCCTTCTTGATCTCCTTCACTACTCCCTGTCCGTCTATATGCCCCGAAACGATATGGCCTCCGAACCTTCCGTTCGCAGCCATCGCCCTCTCGAGGTTGACCGAGCTGCCCGGTCTCAGCTGGCCGAGTCCGGTCCTGTCGAGCGTCTCGTGCATGACGTCGGCTTCGAACGAGCCTCCCTCGATCTTCGTCGCCGTAAGGCACACTCCGTTCACCGCAACGCTGTCCCCGATCTTCAGGTCATCGAATATGACGCTTCCCTCGATACTGATGACTGACGAGGCAGCACCGCGCTTTATCGCCTTTATCTTTCCCTTTTCCTCTATTATTCCTGTGAACATTTTCCTGCTCCGTTTTCCACATTGTAGATGACCTTGATGTCGTCCCCGACCTTGGCCACCTTCTTGATCTCGAGCCTGACCGCCTCGTCGGGCGCATCGACTCCCGCGCCGGCGACCGGGTTTTTCGCCCCGGCTCCGCCGAAGACCTTAGGTGCTATGTAAGCGATCACTTTCTGGACCG
>CACYHM010000382.1 GCA_902774195.1 uncultured Eubacteriales bacterium | reverse complement strand
AAATGGCTCCAGAAAGAAACAGCCCTATTATAAACTCGCAACAGTAATGATATTATTACTGTTTATTGCATTCCAGCTGTATCCTTGTTCAGCCCGTCCAGCATCTCCGCGATCTTTTCTTTAGTCACCAGGAACCTGTCGCTGAACGGGTCTATTATTATACCGTCCAGGCGGTCCATATGCTTTACGAACCGGAGCAGTGTCTGAAGCGGCACTGCTTTTATATCTGCCTTCGACAGTTCTCCGACCTCATTCAGAGAAGTGAATACAGCAGCCATTTTGTTTCCTTCGTCATCTTCCAGCCCGAGGAAGCTTACCGAGATGTTTGCCACATTGTCTATGTCGCCTCGCTCGATCAGGCGCATTTCCCTTTCACCTGCATGAAGAGCTGCCAGCACCTGCTCACCTTCTCTGACCATCCGGTCAAGCACCGAAAGCACGATCTCATTGTCCCTGCGGGCTTTGTCGCCCTTGGAATTTGTCATGACGACTTTCAGAGCCTTCAGGTCTGGCACGTCGCTCAAGCCGGTTTTGTTGCCGTCCCGGACAAGCACCTCATCGGCCTGCTTGCGCCAGCGGTCAGCCAGGAACAAAGCCAGGTCTTTTGATATCTGACAGACGTCTTCAGGAACGGCTCCCTGCACCGGACGCCAGTCGTATTCACCGCGCCGCAGCATCACACCGGCCGCCGAGCCCTGCATCTGATATATGGTCCCGTCGACAGAATCAAGGCTGTATGAGATGAATACCGACTTGTACATATCGACCAGCACGCTGTAAAGCACTCCCGCGCGGTCATCATGTTCCAGGTCGCCGAGCGCGGAAATGACCTCCGCATAATACAGACCCATTTCTTCAAGTGTCATTACATCGTCGCTGAAGCCATCCCCCGTGTCGATGCCGGCCTTGACCTTTATGAGCATGCTCATCACTTCAGCGAGCACCAGCCTCTTGAAATATATACTCTCTGATTCTTTGACCTTCCCGATGAGCGCTCTTCGCCGCTCCTCTTCCGGGAGATCCCAGTCGTCTCCATATTCTTCCAGCAGTTCTGCCACCGGCCCTTCGAAGCCGTTTCCGACTTCCGCGGAATCGTACCCGTGCTCCAGCGACGCAGCCCTTACGATACCTGCCGCGATCACATCCTGCGGCATCCTCATGATAGAAAGAAGGTATACCATATCTACCATGCGCACCTCCGCGCTGTCCGTGTATTCCATCGCAGCCTCTTCAGCCGTCCTGAATTCAGGGTCATCGCAGGCTTTCTCCAGATCCTGCTCGGTCTTTCTTACCATGCCGGGCTTTCTTTTGCCTGCAAACAAGCTTGCCGCATAACCTGCGGCAATATGCACGCCCTCCTGATGAACCTCTCTACTGTCATTGTAGGCGTCGATCATCTCCATGAGCAGCGGCCAGCCCTTCGGATATGTGTCATTCCCGGAACGCACAGCCTCTTCGCCCCTGAGTCCATTATAGTCAAGCTCCCATCTGCACTTCTCCCCGCCGTCATACGCCGGCGAGTAATGCATCGGGTCCCATTTCATGATGTCAAGGAGCTCTGTCTGAAGCAGGAACTCATTAGTCATCTGTTCCGGATACTCTATCTCGTAGTCGTTCATCACGTCGTCAGAGGTCGACTCGATCACCATCCGGACATTACTTCCCTCTTCGAGCAAAACCTTGATGGATCTGTATGGAGCAGGTTTTTCTGCCGCATCAGTCAATGGGTAAAGATCAAGTGTAAGATATGTTCTCATGGCCTGGCCTCCTTCTTTCTTCCCACAACAGCAGCAATGATATAAACTAAAGTGTACATGATCAGCACCGGCGCCGCCATACCTTCAGCGAAAATCCCCTTTATCCTGAACAATACCGCGATCAGCCCGATGCCGGCCGCATACACAGCCTCCAGCAACGCCATATGGGTTTTGATCGTCGGGATCATCCTGGTACCGCAGAAGCACACCGCCGGCGCCAGGAAAAACGCGCCGAACACCGCGCCGCCTGACAGAACGTGGTAAAAAGCCAGATACACGGCGGTGTTGTATACGTTCCCCGGCCCGAGTGCAGCTATCGCCGCGCCGTTATGTGCCGCTTCAGCCGCGACGCCGGCTCCGG
>CACYHM010000381.1 GCA_902774195.1 uncultured Eubacteriales bacterium | reverse complement strand
CAGAAAAGAGATCGAACTCATCACGAAGGATGTCGAGGTCGGCGAGGTCTACGAAGGAAAGGTCACAAGGATCATGGGATTCGGCGCTTTCCTTGAGATCCTGCCTGGCAAGGAGGGACTCCTGCACATCTCCAAGATGGCCGATCACAGAGTCAACAGAGTCGAAGACGTCATGAACATCGGAGACATCGTCACCGTCAAGGTCACGGAGATCGACAGCCAGAACCGCATCAATCTTGAGCGTCCTGACGTAAAGAGACAGCCTAGAAGATAATCATCCGGCTTTAATGCTTTACGAGGAAGGATTCACTCAGAATAGAGAGATCTCATGGCTGAGATACAACGAGAGAGTACTCGAAGAGGCACTTGATGATAGAGTGCCTCTTTTTGAGCGCCTTCGTTTCATTGCCATATTCGTGAGCAACCTTGAGGAATTCTTCAAGGTCAGGGTAGGGAGCCTGCTGGGCGAAGACGACGAGGGCGATGATCAGATAGATGAAAGGTCGGGCATGACGCCTGCCGAGCAGCTCAGGGAGATACACAGCATGGTGCCGGGCCTTCTGATGAAGAAGGACATGGCATACGGTATAGTTGAGGGAAAACTCGCGGAAGCCGGAGTAATCAGGATGGAGCCGTATCAGCTGGACGAGGATGACAGGGGAAGGTGCTTTGATTTCTTCCGCGACGAGATAAAAAGCAGGCTGAGGATCATACTTCTCACTTCAGATGACGATCTGCCTGAGCTGGACGAGGAGCGTCCCTACATGATAGCCAGCCTCGACGCCGAACTCGAAGACAGATTCGGCATCATCGACATACCGGCAGACATTCCCGGGCTGCTCGTACTCGACCGGGGAATAAAACCCGGATCCTCCTTCAGATACGTGCTGACGGAAGACATAATAAAGATGTTTGCCGACACGCTGTTCATCCCTTTTCTCACTACGGAGATCTGCACGATAGATATCGCAAGGAATGCCGAAGCCGCGGGATCGGAAGGCGCCAATACGGCAGGCGGCATGAGGGAGATAGTACGCAGAAGAAAGACCGCTCCCGCCGACAAGCTGATAGCAGACGGCAGGATGTCGAGAAACCTCAGGAGATATATTGAAGGCTGTCTGAACATAGACAGCAGACAGATATTCAGCACCACGAGGATAGACTTCTCGTATCTGGAAGAACTGGCCGAAGCCATTCCGGAATGGATAAGGATGGGGCTTTTGTACGAGCCTCATGAACCATACGACCAGACGAAGGATCTGCGGGAGGACATCATCGATGCCGTTATGTCCGGAAAGGACTTCCTCTCTGCCTGTCCGCAGGACTCGATGGACCTCTTCCTGGGCCTGCTGCGCGAAGCTTCGTTCTCAGCGAAGGTAAAGGAGATCAGGCTCACGATATACCGCCTCGCGGCCAACCCGAAGATCACCGAGTACCTCATCTATGCCGCAAGGAACGGCAAGAAGGTAAGGGTAGTGCTCGAACTCAGGGCAAGGTTCGACGAGGAGAGGAACCTTGCCTGGGCTGAGAAGCTCGAAGCTGCGGGCTGCAAAGTTTATTACGGCACAGAGAAGTATAAAGTGCATTCCAAGATGTGCCAGATAGTCATCGCCGGAAGCGGCGGCGAAGAAGGATATATCACCCAGATATCCACCGGAAACTACAACGAGAAGACAGCGAAGCAGTACACCGATCTCTCTCTTGTCACATATGATCAGAATATCGGAAGGGCAGCATCAAGGCTGTTCAGGGATATATGCAAAGAACGCATAGCAGATGGCGGCTCAAAAGAGGACAGGAAGGAAGCCGCAAAGAGATACGCTCCGCTGCTTGCTTCGCCGGTAAGCATGCGAAGCGAGCTCATGAGACTCATAAGACGGGAGGCGAAGAAAGGCGAACAGGGCCGGATTTTCTTCAAGGTCAATTCCGTGTCTGATGAAGAGATCATAGAGGCGCTGATGGAGGCCTCGTGCAGCGGATGCCAGGTGCGCATGATAGTGCGCGGCATATGCTGCATACTGCCGGGAATACCCGACTGCACAGAGAATATCTGCATAGTCAGCAAGGTAGGACGTTTTCTCGAACACTCCAGAGTATATATATTCGGATCTGGTTCTG
>CACYHM010000380.1 GCA_902774195.1 uncultured Eubacteriales bacterium | reverse complement strand
CCTGTCCTACCGTAAGAGGTCTTATATCGGACAGCTTCTGTCTCGCTTCGAGCCTCAGCCCTCCGATGGAGTTATAGTCCAGGGTCTCGCTCAGCTTTTTGTCTTCAAGTTTCCTGAGCTTCTCAACTTCCCCTATCTGCTTCCTGATATAGCCCTCGTATCTGAGCATGACCTCGACCTCGGTCTTCTCGTTCCTGCTGAGTTCGGGGCGGGTATCATCATCTATCTCCACCAGGTCTTCGTAACTTATGGCAGGCCTCTTCAGAATATCCGAAAAAGCCTGATTTGCAGTCTCTTCAACCTCTTTTCTCTTCCTCTCGGCAGCCTCATTATCGCCTATTTCCGCCAGAGGATCGACCTCGTGTCTGAGAAGAAAGTCCCTGAAGGTCTTTATATCCACCCTCTTGTTCCTGAGTCTTTTTACTTCTTCATCGACTCTCCTCTTCTTCTCAAGATACCTTTCGTATCTTTCTTCAGTAACCGAGCCGAACTCGCGTCCGGTCTCTGTAAGCCTTCTGTCGGCGTTGTCCTGTCTGAGAAGAAGCCTGTACTCCGCTCTCGAAGTCATGATCCTGTACGGTTCGTTCGTGCCCTTGGTCACGAGATCGTCTATGAGTACTCCGATGTATGCCTGGTCGCGCCTCAGCACGAGAGGGGTCTCTCCTCTGAGCCTTCTCACCGCGTTGATGCCTGCTATGAGACCCTGGGCCGCAGCCTCTTCGTAGCCCGAACTGCCGTTGAACTGTCCGGCGCAGAAAAGGCCTTCCATCAGCTTGCTTTCAAGGCTCGGCTTCAGAGACAGCGGATCTACACAGTCGTACTCAATAGCATACGCAGGGCTAAGTATCTCAGCATGTTCAAGTCCCGGGATGGTCGCATAGAAAGCGTGCTGCACATCTTCAGGAAGGCTCGAGCTCATGCCCTGTATATACATCAGCTCGGTGTCCAGACCCTCCGGTTCGACGAAAAGCTGATGCCTTTTTCTGTCCTTGAATCGCGATACTTTGTCTTCGATAGACGGACAGTATCTCGGGCCGACCCCGACGATATTTCCGGAATACATGGCCGACTTTTCTATGTTGTCCAATATTATCCGGTGCGTTTCTTCGTTAGTGTACGAAAGCCAGCACGAGATCTGGTCGATGTCGTAGTCTTTGTCTTCGTTCATGAAGCTGAACGGCACGATCCTCTCATCGCCGCGCTGCTCGGTCATCTTATCGTAATCGAGAGTATCCCTGCGCATACGCGCGGGCGTGCCCGTTTTGAACCGGCGGATCGGGAATCCAAGGTCCAGAAGGTTCTGCGTAAGCTTAGTCGCTGGCCTCAGACCCGCCGGTCCCGAGACGGTGACATCATCGCCGATGAATATCCTGCCGCCGAGGAATGTCCCCGTGCACATGATCAAGGCATCGCAGGTATACTCATCACCAGAAGCAGTCCTGACTCCGGAGATCTTTTTATCTTCAGTCAGCAGTTCTGTTACTTCGTCCTCTATCAGCTCGAGTCCTTCCTGAGAGCGTATCGTCTTCAGCATCTCCTGATGATACTTCTCCTTGTCGGCCTGCGCCCTGAGAGAATGGACTGCCGGTCCCTTGGATGTATTGAGCATCCTGGACTGGATGAACGTCTTGTCGATGTTGATGCCCATCTCTCCGCCGAGTGCGTCAACCTCCCGGACCAGATGGCCCTTGCCGGTGCCGCCGATCGAGGGATTGCACGGCATCATGGCAACAGAATCGATATCCGTGCAGAACATCGCCGTCTTCATACCCATGCGCGCGCAAACGAGCCCGGCTTCGCATCCCGCGTGCCCGGCTCCGATAACTATTACATTGTAGTTATTTCTTTCAGCTCTGATCATTTTCCCAGACAAAACTTACTGAACACCGTATCGAGCACTTCGTCTCCGACTTCCTCGCCGATGATCTTTCCCAGTTTCTCGTAGGCGTAGTGAGCAGACAGCTCAGCGACCTCGACAGGCTCGCCGTTCTGCAGAAGGCTTACCGCTTCGTCGAGATCGTTCGATGCGCTCCTCAGAAGGTGCACATGCCTCTGGTTCGTGACTATATTAGACTCGCGCGCATCGATGCCTCCGATCTGGTTCGTGACTATATTAGACTCGCGCGCATCGATGCCTCCGAGGTCGAAGATCTCTCCGATCGCCTCGGATATCTTAGCTGCTGCATCAACAGCGCCCTTTCCAAGAAGAGAAGTGCTGATTATCCTGACTCCCGGCAGCTTTTCGAGTACGGAATCTTCCGTGATCGTCCTTCCGAGGTCCTCCTTGTTTATGACGACAAGCATGTGGTCGGTGCTCATGCTCCTGATGAAGCTGATCACCTTATCGTCCTCTTCGTCCAGTTCCTGGCTGCCGTCGAGCACTATGATGAGAAGATCAGCGCCAGCGATCTCCTTAGTAGTCCTTTCGATACCGATCCTTTCGACCTTGTCATCCGAATCGCGAAGGCCCGCGGTATCTATGAGTACTATAGGGACTCCGCCAAGAGATGCGCTTTCTTCAACAGTATCGCGCGTGGTTCCGGGCACATCGGTCACGATGACCCTTCCTTCGCCGAGTATAGC
>CACYHM010000379.1 GCA_902774195.1 uncultured Eubacteriales bacterium | reverse complement strand
CGACGTCCAGCAGATATACGTTCTCGAAGAAATTGGTCAGAGCGCATCCGCTCAGAGCTCCGGTCGGGCCCTGCATCAGGTTGCCGCGGAACCAGTACTCGCCCCGGCAGACCAGCTTTTCCAGAAATGCGAACAGGGAAGGGTCCTTCTCTGCGAGCAGTTCTCTCATCTGTACGCTGAGTATTTCCGGATCCACGTTGTCGCCGTAGCTGTGTATGTCTGTCTTGAGGACCCAGCAGTCCTTATTGTAGCCATTTTTGTTTACGGTATTGAATATGCCGGATATGTGCTTTCCCAGGCGGAAGGAATACAGCGAATCCGAGAACAGATAATCGAAATCATGCATCACGAAAGCCATGAGCTTGAGCAGCATGCTCTCGTTGTCGCGAAATCTGTAGATCCTGCGCTTTCTTGTTGAATTCTTCTTGCGGAGCATCGTGAGTCCGGGCGGCTTGAAGAAGAAGTCTCCTTCCCTGAGCCGCTGTATCTCATCAGTGCACCTGTCGGACAATATGTAGGCCTCGAGCTGAGCCGCCTCGTCTTCCGAAACGCTGTATGAGGACCTTTTCCTTTCTATAAAGGCCCTTCTTTTGTCCATGTCCAGCATTCTGTCAAAGACGCTTACATATTCTTCATTTTCTCTGATATTGTCTCCCATAGAACTTAACATTACTACAATCAGCGTAAAAACTGAACTTAAAACATGTTCCCTTGAAAAAACTGACGCATGCGTCGCCCCAGGGGCATCAGGCCTCAGGCCGATGCCCGCAGTCAGTCACAGGTCAGTTCTTCCGCCTGATTCATCTGCTCTTGAGTTCCTTCTTGTTTTCGAACATCGCGAGATCCGCCCGGTCGAATACGGCAGCGACATCCGGATCCCCGCCGAAGCGGGCCATGCCGGCAGCTATGACCACATCCTCAGGGTCAAAGTCATATATCGCACCGGCGCTGGCATCCGTGTAGTCCCTTTCGACCCTGCTGTCGCGGTCGTGGGCTCCGGCAGCTATAGTCATCCGCTTTGCCGCGGAGTATCCCTCTCCTTCCGATTTTCTTGCCTCTATGCACCGTTCATTGTGAGCGGCCATCTTTTCCATCAGCTCATCGATATGCTCGTAGTCGCGGCCCCTCGCGATGATCGCAAATTCGTCGCCGCCTACCCTGAACACCGGACTGTGATCGAAAATGTCGCATATGGCCCTGCATCCCGCCTTGAGGAAATTGTCTCCGGTCTGGTGTCCGTGCTGGTCGTTTATCTCCTTGAGTCCGTTCAGGTCAGCCACTACAACAGCGAACTCCGGATCCGCTCCGTCTCTGATCTGCTCGTTCAGCTCGGCTTCGGCGTTCAGATAGGCGCCCTTGTTCTTTACTCCGGTAAGTCCGTCAGTGGTTATCATAGCCCTCGCTTCTTTCAGGGCTGTTTCGTACTGCTGGCTTCGCGCCATCCTTTCCTGGATATTGCTGATACCGACTATGATGCGCGGCCCGTCTTTTTCTTCGACTCTTGCGGCCCTGAGCGACACATGGACAGGCTCGTCTCCCATCATCAGCCGGTAGTTGAATTCAAAGAGTCCTGTCTGCTCGATATCGCGCAGGATGTTCTCTTTTGTGCAGATCACCTGGTAGCCTTCAAAGTCTTCGCCGAACACCGCGTCTCTGCCGTTCCTGATCATCTCGCCGAAGAAGTCCGTTCCTTTCTTGGCGATCCCGAAGTCCTCGATCTCCTTTGTCGCGCTGTATTCGATATATTCGTCGCTTACAGGGTCTACTGTATATATGGCCAGGTAATTGCCGGCAAGAGCCGTGATCCTGGCGTAGGTTATGCTCTCCTGCTCCGCTCTTTCGAGAGCTTCCTTATGGCGCATGTACGCGTCCACATCGTTGACGCCGATCACTATGTGTTCGCCGTCCACCCTGACAGCCTTCATGTTGACATAGATCGGCTCGCCGTCGGTCATCAGACGATACGAGAGCGTGAATGTTCCCTGCTGCTGAAGGACCTCCAGGATGTATTCCTTTCTGAACTCGCTCAGGAACTTGGCGCGGTCATCAGGATATATGGCCTTTTCGGCATCCTTCCTGCTGGTGTTGAAAAAGTCATGCCCGCGTCTTTCCACGGAGAGATTGCTGCGCAC
>CACYHM010000378.1:2165-3303 GCA_902774195.1 uncultured Eubacteriales bacterium | reverse complement strand
TTCAATAGAATAGATATCATGATGAGGAGCAGGTGATATGGCATCTGTTCCTTCAGGTATCATACGTGTCCTGGATACGTCGCCTACTATTTTCGCGCCGGGCAGATGTCCGCCGATGCCGGGCTTGGCGCCCTGCCCCATCTTGATCTCGATAGCGGCACCTGTCTCCAGATAATCCTCATGTACACCGAACCTGCCGCTCGCCACCTGCACGATAGTATTAGGTCCATACTGATAGAAATCCTCGTGAAGCCCGCCTTCACCGGTGTTATACATGATACCGAGCTCTGTAGCTGCTCTCGCAAGCGATGCATGTGCGTTATAGCTGATCGACCCGTAGCTCATGGCTGAAAACATCACCGGCATGGACAGCTCGATCTGAGGCGGAAGATCACAGATAATATTTCCGTCTTTATCCCTCTGGATCTTATCCGGCTTTTTGCCTAATGATACTCGTGTCTCCATCGGCTCACGCAGCGGATCGATAGGCGGGTTAGTCACCTGGGAAGCGTTCAGAAGTATCCTGTCCCAGTAGACCGGGAGCGGCTTCGGATTCCCCATAGATGACAAGAGCACTCCGCCGCTTGACGCCTGTTTGTATATTTCCTTGATATTGTCAGCCTGCCAGTTCGCATTCTCGCGGAACGCACAGTCGCTTTTCACTATCTTCAGCGCTCTCGTCGGACAAAGTGAAACACAGCGCTGGCAGTCTACACATTTTGTTTCGTCGCTCATCATCAGGCCGCGCTCCGGACTGTAATGATGCACCTCGTTCGCGCACTGCCTCTCACATACACGGCACGCAATGCAGCGGTCCTGGTTCCGTACCACCTCAAATTCGGGGTAAATGAACTCCACACCCATTAGAAAGCACCCTCCTTTACGTTTACGATGACAGGTTCTCCGCCGGACGGAGCCCAGACATTCTCAGCATCCGGCTCCATGGCACGGATAGCTGCTTCTTCGCTTGCAATAAAGACCTTATCATCCTTCTCACCTACGACCATGGAGCGGAGCTTCAGCCTGTCGTTCAGCGCCATAACGCCCCCAGTGAAGCCAAGGACAATAGAGAACGGACCTGTTACGAGCAGGCTCGGGAAAACAGTACGAAGATACGCATACTGCTCTTTCAGCTTTT
>CACYHM010000378.1:0-2132 GCA_902774195.1 uncultured Eubacteriales bacterium | reverse complement strand
CGATAACATGTGCGGCTTCAGTAAGTGTCAGGCCCTGCTTCTTCACCAGATAATCCAGTATGTAGGTGATGACTTCTGTATCTGTCTGAAGAGTACATTTATATCCGAACATCTCGATGTACCGCCGGTTGGCATCGTATGAAGAGATCTCACCGTTATGCACTACGGAATAGTCCAGCAGAGTAAATGGATGAGCTCCGCCCCACCATCCCGGTGTGTTGGTCGGATAGCGTCCATGTGCCGTCCAGGAATACCCTTCGTATTCATCCAGCCTGTAGAACCTGCTGACATCCTCCGGATAGCCTACCGCCTTGAATGTGCCCATGTTCTTTCCGCTGGAGAACACATAAACCCCGTCCATCTCGGTGTTTATGTGCATCACCGCACGCGATACGAATTCTTTCTCGTCGAGCTGGAGCTCAGCGAGCATGGATCTAAGCGGATCGACAAAATATCTCCAGATCATAGGCTCGTCAGTGATCTCAGGTATCTTTCTCGTCGGGATACGCTCCGCGTGGACGATCTCAAAATACTCCTTCAGAAATGCCTCACATTGCTTTCTTGTGTCTCTGCTGTCAAAAAACAGATGGAACGCATAAAAATCCTTGTAATCCGGATAAATACCATAGCCGGCAAAGCCGCCACCAAGGCCGTTGCTCCTGTCGTGCATCGGTTTCATGGCTCTGGTGATCATCTCTCCTGTCATGCGGTTCCCATCTCTTGATATAACAGCTGCTATCGCGCATCCTGACGGAATGCGCACCTGACCTTCTTTCATCATATGAATCATGCCCTTTCAGAAAATAAAAAACAAAGGCGCTCATTGCCGCACATAAAACATGTACGATAATGAACGCCTTTGCTCATTTGAATGTATTTTACAACAGCGTTTTCATGATGTCAAGTCCCGAGACAGGAGATTCCTGCTTCTTAACTGCAGTATTGATATTGGCTCTTGACTACGGCGGATAATGGGGTATATAATGAGCACCGTAAAGGCAAAGACGTCTTTCGTGTGATCACGAATGGCGTCTTTGCCTTTTTAGTTTTGTAAAAAAGGAGATATGAACATGAGTACAGTATCAGATTATTTCGGCTGCAATGTCTTTGATGACCGTGTGATGAGGGCCACACTCTCGGCCGACATCTATGCCTCATTGAGAAAAACGATCGATGAAGGGAAGGAGCTGGACATCGGCGTCGCCAACGCGGTCGCGGAAGCCATGAAGAACTGGGCCGTATCGAACGGAGCAACACACTACACTCACTGGTTCCAGCCTCTTACCGGAGTCACGGCGGAGAAGCACGACAGCTTCATTTCACCGTCACCTGACGGCAGTGTCATAATGGAGTTTTCCGGAAAAGAACTCATCAAGGGAGAGCCTGACGCATCGTCATTCCCGTCAGGAGGACTCAGAGCTACATTTGAAGCCAGAGGATATACTGCCTGGGACCCGACATCTTACGCCTTTATAAAAGGAAAAACTCTTTGTATCCCAACTGCTTTCTGCTCATACGGCGGACACGCGCTGGATAAGAAAACGCCGCTTCTCAGGTCCATGGAAGTCCTGAGCAGACAGGCTCTCAGAATACTCAGGCTCTTCGGCAACGATACCGCGAAACGTGTCGTCTCTTCTGTCGGACCTGAGCAGGAATATTTTCTGATAACAAAAGAAATGTATGATGCGAGGCCTGATCTTCGCTTTACCGGGCGCACGCTGTTCGGCGCCAAGCCGCCTAAAGGGCAGGAAATGGATGACCACTATTTCGGCGTGATCAAGCCGGGCGTCGCGGAATTCATGGAGGACCTGAATAAAGAACTCTGGAAGCTGGGCATCCTGGCCAAGACTGAGCATAACGAGGTCGCTCCTGCTCAGCATGAGCTTGCGCCTATCTACACCACGACCAACATAGCTACAGACCACAACCAGCTCACGATGGAGATCATGCAGAAGGTCGCGGAGAAGCATGGGCTTGTATGCCTCCTGCACGAAAAGCCTTTTGCATGGGTGAACGGAAGCGGTAAGCATAACAACTGGTCGATCGCTACTGACGAGGGCCAGAACCTGCTTTCCCCGGGCGACACTCCATATGAGAACGCTCAGTTCCTGCTGTTCCTCTGCGCTGTCATC
>CACYHM010000377.1 GCA_902774195.1 uncultured Eubacteriales bacterium | reverse complement strand
TCGCTCTCTGCCTGAACTTTGGCAGCATAATCAATGCCCTTTTCGCACTCATAGTATCCGAAAAGCTCATCTCCCGTCATCCAGATGCTGTAGTGGCAGATACCTGCTTCTTTCAGGACAGCAACCATCTCCGGCCAGATTTCTGCGTGGCGCTTCTTATACTCAGCGTGCATCCCCGGGGCAACTTTTCCTTTCCATGCGTAACGTTCCATATGTAATCCTCCTCGTAGTTAGAAAAATATTTTTCAAGTGTTGGTAACACCCGTGCCGCGCGGACTCTGCGGCTTAAAATGTCAGGGCTGCCGCATCTCCCATGTCAGAAGAGCGGCAGCCCGATTCATTATGTCACGTCAATGATGTCATATTAAAGTCCATTGTATGTCTGTGCGAATTAATATACAGCAGCCCACTCTTCAATGTTGTCCGGATCGAACTTGAAAGGCGGTCCAAGGATAATTTCAGAAGCACTCTCGTCGCCTGCTACTGCACTCAGTGTGTACGGGCTGTTCTCCATGTCTCCAGCCTCGAAGGAATCGCCGACAGCGCCTGTGATCGTGCCGTCAACAAGGGCGATGGATGCATATGCAGCGAGTTTGCCGAGGTCGATCGGGTTCCACAGGAACATGTACGGGCAGCTGTGAGCATCGTCAGCGCCGATGTACTCTTTCATCTCGGACGGAAGGCCAAGACCTGTAAGCTTGACAGAGGACTTCTGATCCTGAAGGACCTTAGCTGCAGCAGCGATACCGACAGTTGTCGGAGCGCAGATGCACTTGAGTTCCGGATAGTTTGTCAGAAGAGCCTGTGTCTGGTCTGTAGATTTCTGCGGCTCGTCATCGCCGTAAGCAACTTCTACAAGCTCAAGTTTGGAATACTTCTCATCGCTTTCCTGTACAGCCTTCATAGCATCGATCCATGCATTCTGGTTCGTTGCCTGGGATGTTGCGGAAAGGATTGCATACTGGCCTTCGCCGCCGCAGATGTCATATACTGCGTCGATCAGGGCCTGGCCGACTTCCTGAACACCTGCCTGGTTGCAGAAAGATGCTCTGACAGCTGTGTTGACGTCGGAGTCGAGTGTGACGACCTTGATACCTGCATCAAGAGCTTCCTGGCAGACAGATGCAAGGGCGTTGGAGTCATTTGCAGCGATTGCGATAGAATCGACACCCTGAGAAATCAGGGACTGGATAACGGAGATCTGCGCGTCAGCTGTAGCGGATTCCGGATTCTGTACGACACAGTTTCCGCCGGAAGCCTCGATGACTTCCTTGAAGCCTGCTGCTTCTCTCTCATTGTACGGGTTGCCTGCAGACTTGGTAACGATCGCATATGTGCGAGCAGATGAATCGCCACCGGCCGGTGCATCACCGCCCTGGGATGAGGATGAGCCTCCGCCGCATCCTGCCAGAAGACCAACTACCATGGTTGCGCACAGAAGTGCACTGAAAAGTTTCTTCTTCATATTTGGTTTCCTCCTTGTTTTTTATACATACGCTCTTTGCGCTGTATTCGTTATATAAATTGTATCGGTGCGGGAAAAATGCGAGTACAGGAATATTTTTTGATTTCGAGTAAAATATTATCCCCGTATTCGATCAGGATTTCGTCGCTTTCTTCTTCCAGAGCAGGTCGCGGAAGGACGGGATCAGGACCGAGACGATCAGCATGACACCGATGATGACCAGAATGAGCTGTGTATTCATATTGATCTGGCCAAGAGCTATACGCAGGCAGACAATGATGAAGGAAGCGATGAACGCGCCGATCAGATTACCCTTGCCGCCTGTTGTAGCGATACCGCCGAAAACGCACATTGCGATGACTTCCATCTCAAAGCCCTGACCTGTCGTCGTGTTGGCGCCATAGGTAGAAGCCAGAAGGAAGAGGCCGCACATACCTGCGAGGAAGCCTAAGAGGCTGTAGCAGAAGAAGCGGATCTTCTGAACGTCAACACCTGCATAGTAGGCAGCTGTCTTGCTGGAGCCGATTGCATACAGCTTTCTGCCGAATGTCGTTCTGCTGAGCACTGTGATAAAGAGTGCTGCAAATATGACCACCAGGAAGAATGAGATCGGGAACGGGCCGACCTTGACTCTGAGGACGCCGATACCTGCGATATCATTCATGGAAGCACT
>CACYHM010000376.1 GCA_902774195.1 uncultured Eubacteriales bacterium | reverse complement strand
GTGCCTTATCTCGATGAAACTCATGAGTCGACCCCCTTTATCTTTCTTTCACTGCGCTTTCTGGCATCTCTGATGTCTATAAGGCCGATCGCTTCAGTGATGAGCCATGTGAGCAGAAAATACAGGACTGCTACTGCGATGAGCGGGAAGAACGCTTCCATCGTGCGGCTCCTTATGATATCGCCCGCGCGCGTGAGTTCCAGCACGGTGATATAGCCCGCTACGCTCGTCTCCTTCACAAGATTTATGAATTGCCCCTTCAGGACCGGCAGATATATCCCTTTCGCCTGCGGCAGTATTATCTCTCTGAACGCCCGCTGCCCGCTGTATCCAAGAGCAAGGGCCGCCTCCATCTGTACAGGGTCCACAGCGCATACTGCGTTCCATATCGTTCCGAAGGCCCTCGCGCCGAATATGAGGGCGAATCCCGCAGATGCCACGATAACAGCCGGAATATCGGCCGCGGCGAATACTATATAGTACAGCACCATCAGTATGACGACAGCGGGTATGCCCGCCACGAGGGCACAGTACGCGTCTATGATCCTGTCCGGCAGTTTCCGCCCGCCTCGCCTCACGAACACAAGAGCGAATGCGATCAGCAGGCCGAGTATCCCGGCAGAGACCGAGATCACGACCGTCAGCCACAGGCCCGACAGGACCATTCTGTAGCGGTTGCCGGTGATAAAATTGCGTCTGAAGCTGTCTTTCAGTTTTGCGAAGAAGCCGCTTCCTGCATCGCCTTCTGAAACAGAGCGGACCACAAACACGTAAGATGCGGGATAGTATTCCACGAAATCCACCGCCTGTTTTCTCTCGTCATTCACAAGTATGCATCCCGCCGCGATCTTCGCCTTGCCCGATTCGACGGTCGCCATGGTAGAAGAGAATTCCATGCCCGTGAACTCAAGATGCACGTCAAGCTCTTCAGCCATCATGAGCAGCAGCTCTATGTCGAAGCCCTCGATCTGCGCATCGTCGCCCCGGTAACTCATCGGCGGCATGGTATCGCAGGCAGCGACCGTCACCGTCCCGTTCGATCCGGGCCAGTCCTGCTCAGGAAGGCTCTTGCCGGTATCATCAGCGCTCATCCACTCGTCCCACAGAGCCTTCTTTTCACTGTCGCTTATGCTTCCGAGCGCCTGTTCCCATTTGTCACGGTCCGGGTCGCCCTTTGCGAAGGCGTATCCGTAGACTGTCTCCCCGAGAGCCTCGGGGAATACCGCCAGCGAGCTGTCCTTGTTGGCCGAAAGCTCCGCAACAGCGTTGTTAGTAAAATAAGCATCGATCTTATGATCCTTTAGGGCCATCTCCTCATCCGCCACCGAGCTGTAGTACTCGATCTTTCCGGGATAGCTCACCTTGCTGCGTATGAGATCTTCAAAAGGCGCGCCCGTCAGCAGACCGATCTTTTTCCCGTTCAGCTGGTCGAACGAAGTAAACTCGGGCACGGCATCAGACATCGCAAAAGCCGCCTGAGTATCAGTCGTTACCGAAATGAGCATCATGGCGGCGATTATCACGGATAAGAGCGGCGAGATATCGCGCATATAGATCCCGGTAAAATCTGCCTGCGCCTCCCCGGAAGAAGCGCTGCCCTTCAGATTACCGTCCGTATCGTCACAGCGTCCCGTGATGCTCCATTGCGACACAAAGAACACAAAAAGAAGCAGGCAGAGCAGGAGTCTGCTGCGCCTGGTTATTGTGTTCTTTCTGACCGG
The DNA here is from genome assembly GCA_902774195.1 of uncultured Eubacteriales bacterium. Next base: position 426 of record CACYHM010000376.1, on the reverse strand, counting down.
AGAAACACGGCGGCATGTGTGGTCCATGGAGAACCTCCTTGTACGGGTCTGCAGTCCTTATACTGGTCTGGAGACACATGATAATTCTATTATCACAACAGACGTCCGGGCAACAGTGAACCGGCGCACGCTCTGTTTTGCCTTATGGCACCTTAAAGAAACGGAACGGGGAACTGTCCCCCGTTCCGTTTTTCAGATCCGGAGCCCGTTCTTCGCGAACAGCTTCTGCAGCTCGCTGTTCAGATACAGCTTTACTCTATGAGCATCGGCCTGCCGGCATTCCGTTTCAATGGATAATGTCATCCTGCCGTCTTCGATCTTAGTGATCCCTTCAAATACAGGGCCCCTGAGGATCTTGTCGTTCTTCTCGCCGATCGCAGGCAGTTCACGCTCGAGAAGTTCACGGATCACGTCGACCGGATAGTC
>CACYHM010000375.1 GCA_902774195.1 uncultured Eubacteriales bacterium | reverse complement strand
CTGTACATAGTCAATCCGGTAGTCGCTGCGGCGACTCTGGGCGTGATCGTGGTGTTCAACCTGCTGGCGGGTCTCATCCCGGTCTACTCGACCATGAGAAAGACCCCGGCGCAGATACTCGCCCGTACGGATATCTAAAACAACGGCCAGGGGTCAGACCCCATGGCCAAAGCAGGCATCAAAATACCGGCTGCTGCGGCAGCCGGTATTCGTTTGCTAAAGATATTTTACCTCGCACTCCTTGAAGTAGTTTTCGCGCAGGGACCGCGCGATGGAGTCGATCACCGGGAAGCGGAGACCTATCTTCGCTGCGGTCGCGGGATCATCGAGCTCATCGTTGATCTTTGTCCCCGCGATTATCTCTATCTGATCGGTCTCTCTCAGGAGCTTTATCAGGCGCTTTGCGGCGTCCTCGTTCATCTCCTTGAGAAGGACCTTTTTACTGAGCCTTTCGGATACGGCGGTAAGGGTTATCATTCCTTCGGTCACAAGATCGATCCCGTCGATGACGCTTGACGGCGGAAGGCTCCCGGCCGGCGATTTGTCGGCGGTGATGTCCTTTCCGAGCTCTCTTGCGACTATCTTTGCCGTCGTTCCTCCGCACACTATGACCTGTCCGTTGTAATTCCTGACGATCTCGCCGAGCTTTTTATCGGAATCACGGTTCCTCGGAGCTCCTGTGACTATGAGGGTGCGCCTAGGCTTTCTCACGTTGATGACGCAGCAGGTTATGTCGTCGTTAGGCTTGTAGTTGTCGTATTTGTAAGCCTGGGTGACTATGTCGCGCGCAAGCTGGCGAGAGGATATGTCAGGCTCTTTTCTGATGGAGCTGCTGATGTACTCAGAGACGTTTTCGAGCCCCCAGCCCTTGGCCGTCACAGGCTGGGCCTTTTTCTGCCGGTGCGGCATCTGGTCATACGAGACGTAACCCGCATCCCTGAGCTGGTCGGGAGCCTGGCCAAGAGCCACACCGGCCTGAGCCACTCCGTCGCTGAAGAAAATGAGCCTGTCTCCGTCCTTCATCTCGAAGGCCGATGAGAACACGATCTCTTCCTTGATCGCGGCCTTGCGCCTGAGCCTTACCGACTCCTTTTTCCATTCGACCGGTTCTGAGGATGAGAACCTGAGACTGTCGGGGTTATCGTATTCGATGAGCTCGACCCTTATGAAGGACTTGTTGTCCGAGAATATGATCCTCGCGATCGTGAAGGTCGAATAACTGATGCCCTTGACGCTGTCGACCGGAAGAGTGTCCATGATGACCTCGGCCGAGCGCTGCAGGTCCATCGGAGACAGAGAGAGCTTGCTGGCCATGTGCGATGTCAGAGACGCGAGAACGTTGGCTCTTACGCCGCTTCCCAGACCGTCCGAGAGTATCGCCGTGATGACATTGCTGCCAGTGGCTCTGTCGAGATAGAATACGTCGCCGCCGATCTTCTGTCCGTGCTTATACAGCTGAGAGTAATCGATATCTATGCAAAGATCATTCATCCGTATCACCGTCGCTTTCGATCATGAGACCGTCATCGGCCGTTCCTTCGCCGTGCACGTTGAACTCTTCGATGATCGAGTTCAGCACAATCTCGGTCTCGGCAGCATTGTCTCCGAGCAGGGAGGCTATCTGCTGTACCGTTTTCATCGAATTCATAATGACTTCCTCGGCCTTCTCGATCACTGCCTCGCGCCTGACGGACGGAGTAGTGATGTCCTCGAACATTGCTCCGAGCAGCATCTTGCTCTCTACCAGGAAGAAGGTCACTCTCATGACCTTGCCCTCGTGGCGGAACCTGTACTGTGAAGGCTTGTTCATGTAGAACTGTTCGCGGAATTTCTCTGCGAACGGGACGAAGACCGATACAGGAGTGCCTCTGAACGAGCGGAGCCCGTCAGCATCGAGGAAGCCCTCCGGGTAATCTTCGAATATGTCGATGAAGCGCTTGTTGCAGTCCGCTATATTGAGCTCGTTGTCCACGATGACCACGCCGTGAGGGATGGTCGAGAGCAGTATGTCGACCTTGCTCTCGGCGTCTTTTCTCATCTTGGTGACGCACATTTCCGTCTCTGCGAGCCCGTCGAGCATGGCGCGCGCCATGTCGCGGCAGGACGGATATCCGCATCCGCCGCAGTTCAGCTCGTCTTCAGGCCTGGTCTTG
>CACYHM010000374.1 GCA_902774195.1 uncultured Eubacteriales bacterium | reverse complement strand
GATGTAAAAGATGAAGATATAACAGTAGCATGGGTACCGGGAGCTTTCGAGATCCCGCTCGCTGCGAAGAAGATGGCTGAGAGCGGCCGCTATGACGCCGTCATCTGCCTCGGCGCTGTTATCAGAGGAAACACGACGCACTATGACTATGTTTGCAACGAAGTTTCGAAGGGCATCGCTCAGGTATCGCTGTCATCCGGTATCCCGGTAATGTTCGGTGTCGTTACGACAGAGAACATCGAGCAGGCGGTAGAGCGTGCAGGTACAAAGGCAGGAAACAAGGGCTATGACTGCGCTCTGGGAGCTATCGAGATGGTCAACCTTATGAGAGAGCTCGGATAAGGACGAGATATATCGCAATAAGCAAAAAACGAAAAATGCCTGTCCCGTTATGGGAACAGGCATTGTTTTTTATTGTGCGAGTCTGTACATATCGCGGTGGACATCATCGATGAGCCTTGCGAGTTTGCGGAGACTCTTGTGCTTGCCGTTCGCTGTCGTCATGACGGCGATGATGTAAGGTGAGTATTCGCCTTTGTATTTCGCCATTACTATTCCGGCGTCGTTCTGGACGTTGAGCCCGCCGCCCGGGTACCAGCCCGGTTTCGTGTGGACGACCGCGCGGCCCTTCAGCCCTTTGCAGATGAACGATTGGGTGCCGTGAGTGTACATCCTTCGGCACTTGACCGAATTCGCGTTTTTGTCGCGGTAGAAATACCAGTAAGTCCCGACCCACAGCCTTGCGAGATCGCGCGTCCTGATGTAGGTGTACTTCCAGTCAGGATCGAAGGAGGAAGCCTTCGTCAGGGTGCGCAGCTTTCTCATCGGACCGTGACCGTATATCCTTCGCAGAGAAGCATATGTGTCGTTGTTTGAGACTGTGACGGTACGGCGCATAAGGCCTTTTGATCTTCTGTAGCTTTTGGGCTTGTATTTACAGAGCGCAGCGACGTAAGGCCCTTTGAGGCAGCTTGCCGAGTACATCTTTTTTCTCGGATTCGCTCCGAAGCCTTCTCCCGTATTGACATCGATTACTACGAAGCTGATGACGCTGTGCTTGCGGAGTTTTTTGACATATTTGATCAGAGTTTTGCCCGATCTCAGTTTTGAGATATCGGTGTCGCTGTTGAATGATCTGACCTGGTTGCCTGTCGCCTTGCCAAGGTCCTTCACGAGTTCGTTCCTGGGAAGCGGCTGCTTCGACTTTGTCGCAGCGTTCGCCTTCGCGGGTCCGGACATATCCGCTGGGACGCACGCGAGGAGGGCGACTGTCAGTATGATGATTGCTGTTCTTTTGATCATATTCCTGTTCTTTTTTTCGTATATCCGGTCATGCTTCTGACCATATGCCGGCTGTAGCTGCTTACTCGGTCACGGCAGGGACATCGGATATCCCCGCTGATATCGGGATAATGATAACATCACCCTTTCTCCGGGGTCAAATGAACATATTGTGAAATATCGACAGCAGTTGAAAATGGGGTCTTAAAAGAGTAAAATACATACTATCCCTGACCATGTTTTCTCAGCAAAAAAGTATGTGTCAGGAAGCGTGAGACCGCAGCCCGGGATGCGGATGTATCGGGCACAAGGCTGTGGCTTTAAAAGGGAGAAGAAATGTCAGGATTCAGCGTCAAAAGACCATATCTGGTTCTTGTGTGCGTACTGGCTTTACTGATACTCGGAGCTACGAGTTTCGTAAAGATGCAGACGGACTTTTTGCCGAACATGAATCTCCCGTATATGGCTGTCATAACAGGTTATCCCGGAGCTTCGCCGCAGAAGGTCGAAGAGGCGGTCACGACTCCGATAGAGAACAGCATCGCTGTGATCAACGGCGTCAAGCGTGTACGGAGCCAGTCGAGCGAGAATGCCGGGACCGTATTCCTCGAATTTGAGAACGATACCGATATGGACAGCGTCATGGTAAAGGTATCGTCTGCCCTCGATCAGGTGGATCTTCCTGAAGACGCGATGAAACCGGTCGTCCTCGAGGTCTCTATGGATATGCTTCCCGTCATGTATGTCGGCGTGGATTGCAAGGGCAAGAGCGGAAGCGAACTGTCGAGATACATCGAAGATGAGGTAGTTCCGGTGATCAAAAGGCAGGACGGCGTCGCGAGCGTACAGCTGTCCGGCATGATAGAGGAGAGCGTCG
>CACYHM010000373.1 GCA_902774195.1 uncultured Eubacteriales bacterium | reverse complement strand
TTCGCGCTGTCGCTCACTCTGACGCTGCGAAGGTCCGTGTACATGCCGCGGAGCCACGCAGCGGCGCCCGTCACGGCCTCCCTGAGCTTCTTTCCGGCGGTTCGATCTTCCGCCGTTCCCGTATCCGGTTCCTGCGGCCTGCCGTATACCCTGGTCTCTTTCAGCGACTGGCCGTATATCCTCGTATCTCCGCGGGCGATGGTATTCCTTCCGACGGGCTTGATCACGTCCTCGTCTTCATCGCTTATCCATCTGTGCTTCGATGCGATGATGGTCTCCTTTAACGGGACATCATAAATACGGGTCGCACCTTTTTCAGGCACGGCCTCGCCCGTTATTCTTTCCTTTTCTATTACTTTAGTCTTTCCGGTCCCGTCGTTTTCTGCCATCTTTATGTCCCATATATATAGTGGCTGAACGGCCCTTCCGGACTGATCAGCCACTAGTTATTGTACAATGCTCACCTGTATATTGCAATGTCAGTGATATCTCTTTCTGCCCTTCGAGAAGCCTGCCGACGAAAGCCCTGTCGCCCTCCCACATCGGAAGCGAGAGGAGTTTTTCTTCATAGATCCACTCGAGCCGGCCCTCGTCGCACTCAGGCGGCGGGTACTCCCCCGTCTTTCTGAACGCGGCGGCCGCCTCCTCATCCGCGGGCGCGAAGTCCTCCGATGAATAGAGATACATGTCCTCGTCCTCGTACTCATCCGCCCTGAACTTTATGACGCCGTGAAAGTGAGCCGAGCGCAGGATGAGACCTGTCTCTTCGAGGACCTCCCTCAGATTGCATTCATCAGGAGTCTCCCCCTCCTCTATCCTTCCGCCGATGCCGAGCCACTTGCCCTCGTTCGGGTCATCCGGCTTGCGGTCGCGGTAGAGCATGAGCACCCTGCCCTTATTTCTGATGTAGCACAGCGTTGTCTTTTTCATGATGGATATATTTTACCACCAGGCTGCTCAAAAAGAACCGTTCCTTTTGGCGAATCGTGTGCCCAATATGTTAAAATACCGTTGATGATACATTTACGGAGGGAAAATTCATGAAAAAATTTACTATCGAAATGGCAGACGGCGGCATCATGAAGGGCGAACTCTACGAAGACATCGCGCCTAAGTCGGTCGCCAACTGGGAGAAGCTCGCCAACGAAGGCTTCTATGACGGACTTATTTTTCACAGGGTCATACCCGGATTCATGATCCAGGGCGGATGTCCGAAAGGCAACGGCACGGGCGGACCGGGCTACACCATCGAAGGAGAATTCGCGGCCAACGGCTTCAAGAACGATCTGAAGCACGAAAGAGGCGTCCTCTCCATGGCCAGAGCTATGGACCCGAACTCGGCAGGCTCGCAGTTCTTTATCATGACCACGACATCGCCTCACCTGGACGGCCAGTATGCGGCCTTCGGCAGAGTGACATCAGGCATGGAAGTCGCCGACAGGATCGTCAATTCAAAGCGCGACAGACGGGACAAACCTGTCATCGATCAGAAGATCAAGAGCATCCGCGTAGAGGGCTGATCTTCAGACCGGCAAAAGCAGACATCAAAAAGTGGCAGCCGCGGCTGTCACTTTTTTCGTATCTCTTATCTGTCTGCTTCTGACCGTTTCTATCAGAACAGCGGCTCGTGCTGGTACTTCTTTATGCTTTCCTTTGTATACAGCAGCACCTTGTCGCCTTCGAGCAGGGTAAGATCTCCGTCAGGCATTATCATCTTGCCGCCTCTGTCGACCAGCACGATGAAGGTCTGGCGCGATATGTCGATGTCCTTTATTTTCTGCCCGTTCCACGGATGCTTTGCGTGCAGGATTATCTCCTTCACATCCTCAAGCATTCCTTCGGACGGGGATTCGGCGCACATTATGAGCTTGTCGCCGAGGAGTATCTCTGTATCGCCGCGGGGCACCACCGTGTCGCCGCCTCTTATTACGAGTGCTATGATGGACCCGCTCGGCACCGCTATCTCGCTTATCGTCCTGCCTATCCATTTATCGCCTTCATCGATGGATACCTTGATGAAGCGAACGTCCTGCTCCTGTTCTATGTCGGCGAGGCGCTTAGCCTTCTGGTACTCTTCGATGAATCCGGCCGATATGATGCCCGTAGGTATGGCGACCAGGCCGACGCCGAGGAAGGTTATTATTATGCCGAGTATCTGC
>CACYHM010000372.1 GCA_902774195.1 uncultured Eubacteriales bacterium | reverse complement strand
GATCACGCAGATCACCCGTGTCACCCGGATCTGCTATATTTGAGCGTGAATGAACTCTGCGATGTCGCCGATAACATCCTCGCCGATGTGTCGTTCGACGCCGTACTCCTTCGACGCCTTGAGAATATCATCATAGATAGCCGGAACGAAACAGTGATTGAGCTCCGGGTACAGTTTATAGGTGATGTTGTCGCGGTTCGCGAGGAGCTCCCTGAACGTCTTGAAGTCATCGTCCGCAAGCACCTGAAAGTCCCTGCCGCCCTGCATGATCAGCGCAGGCTTGCTGCTCTCGAGCAGGTAATCCGCGGCGGTCTTCTGCCCCATTTCCTTGAAGTAGTACAGCGAAATATTGCCGGCGAATTTCTTCTTTTTCGCCTCGTCATCGCTCAGTTCGTAGAGGCCGTTGAATTTCTTTATAAAGTACCGGCTTTCGATGGCTGTCACCAGTCCAAGCAGGTGATTTACGCCCCGGCTCTGTTTAAGCTGTCTGATCACTATGTCCTCGAGGCGGTGCGGTGTACCGGCCATCATAATCAGGCCTCTTACGTCTCCGCCTTCGGCGTCTATGCGCGGTGCGAGCATAGCTCCCATGCTGTGTCCGAGGATGAAGACCCTGTCACTGTCGATTCGCTTGTCATCTCTGAGCATTGCGAGCGCCAGAAGCGCGTCCTCTATCGTCTCCTCCCGTACAGTCATGCCCGCCGCATTGGCTTTCATCATTTTCCGCCCATGCACAAAAGTGCGTTTGTCGTACCTGATCGAGGCTATGCCATGTGCAGCAAGCCCGTCAGCCAGGTCTTTGAAAGGAGTCAGTTTGATGACTTTCTCGTCCATGTTGCTGGCTCCTGAACCATGCACCATGACGACAGCCGGATATGGTCCGGCAGTTCCGTCAGGGATCGTAAGCAGACCGTTGAGCGGGTATTCAGTTCCTTCACCTATTACTATTTTTTCTCTGTACATTAATGTTCACCTTTCCGGACGCGCCGGGTTTGCGGCGGTCCAATGCCTCCGTGCGCCTTTACGCGTCTTTATGCGTACACTGTGCTCAGTACTATCAGGAGCAGACCGCAGAAGTATGTGAGGCTGTTGAACCTGACAAGCCATTTGTTGTTATTGAAAATGAATCTGTATACATTGAGATCGATGTCCGAGATCATAAAGAGGAACGATCCAAGGCCCAGTATCACATAGCTGGTTCCCGGAAGCATTATCATCAGGGCGAGTCCGGTGATACCGTGCATGAATATCGACGACAGATAGAACATCATAGGCCAGCGCATCTTGCCCATCTTGATCCTTTCAGGCCAGCGTCCGGTAGCGATTATCGCTACAGCCAGCATCAGACCAGCTACTACATAGGTCCACGCAAAGTCGTTGAACCAGTAGCCATTGTCTATCAGCACTGCCTGTTCGTACAAAGTGAAGCAGATGTTGCCGGCAAGGAAGAAATCGCCTCCCCGGTTGAAATCGAATACGAGGAAGATGTCTCCCAGCCAGGCAAGTATCAGGGCCGCCATGAGCAGCGTCTGGTAGCTCGCGAACTCATATTTGTCGAAGAATGTCACGAAGGCAAGCGACAGATACATAGTAGCCATGAAATACTTGTTGATGGCCCTGTGCTTGATGTTGCCTGACGTTCTGGTCTTGAAATAACAGCACAGAGCGATCAGATAAATTGCTATGAATACGGTCATAATATTTCCTCGATTCTGTTTTATGATAGTCGCGTGCCGGGATGTTTCGCCCGGCAGTTGACTGCTGTCTGCATAATTTTTCTGCTGCCGGATATATCGCCCGGCAGTGCTATATGCTTACTAAATCCACTTTGGTCTGGCCGCTGGATCTCTATGGATTCATTATAGGAATGTCGATCTCCATGTCTGACTCCGGATATGTGGAGCACGGATGGATGTAATTGAACTTTTTATCTGCTGCCCGGCGGAAATCATCCTTACTGTCGATAAAATATTCTCCGTCAACTACTCTGCTGTGGCAGAACCCACAGGATCCGTTGCGGCATCTTACTACTGCAGGAATGCCTGCCCGCTCAAGAGCGGTGATCAGAGTCTCATTATTCGCCGCATCCAGCTCATAAATAGCATCTCTGATGTGTACGGCAAGCCTGAACACCTTGATTTCACTGACTTCACGGTCTCC
>CACYHM010000371.1 GCA_902774195.1 uncultured Eubacteriales bacterium | reverse complement strand
GGAACACCGCGCTCCTGGATGCAGGTGATGACCGTAAATGCCGGCTGCTGTCAGTACAGCAGCCGCTTTTTATATCACCGCATGCCCATCCCCGGAGGGGGCATGCAAAAAATACATTAAAATGCACTAATACATGCCCGTTTTGCTTGCGTCATTTCTTTGTCAATGATAGAATCTCTGCGTAAGGAAACGGAAGCATATCAAATAGTTTCCGAGTCCTTCGGGAGGGAGAATAGAGATGAAGAATGCAGCAAATGACGAACTCCGTGTTCGCATTCTCGATGAGGCTGCAAAACTGTTCGATAAAAAGGGCATAAAGTTCACTATGGATGACCTCGCCCGGTCTTTGGCTGTCAGCAAAAAAACCATCTACACAGTCTTTGAAGACAAACGGTCGATCATGAATGAAACGATAGACAGGTTCTTCGATGACGCGCTGACCGAAGAAGAGGCGATCCTCAACGACAGCGGCCTCTCGATACCCGAACAGCTCATGGCTATCATCGGAAGAGTGCCGGAGAGATACACACAGAACGACCTTGCGCAGCTGTACGTGCTGAAAGAAAAGTACCCGTCGGTATACAGGCACTGGCAGCGCTGCCGCGAGAATTACTGGGAAGGCGTAGGCATCCTGCTCAAAAGGGGCATCGAGCAGGGCGAGATCAGACCGGTCAAACTGCCTGTGCTCAAGACCATGTTCCAGTCGACGATAGAGCAGTTCTTCCAGGACGATGTGCTGGTCAAGAACAACATCTCATACCGCGACGCGCTGGCTGAAGTCGCTTCGATCCTCGTGGACGGGATCAGGGCAAAATAAGTTTCGTTAAGCAGCCTTGCAAAAGGGCTTAAAACAAAAATAAAAAAGTAGATATAACAAAGAGAGAAAGAGAGGGAAAAGTATGGCTAAAAAAGCTAAGGTACTGACTCACGACGAGAAGATCTTCAAGCTTATCAAGATCATCACTGACCGCAAAGAGATCCTCCTCGGACTCGAGAAGCCTTCAAAGGATTCTCCTGAGTACTGGGGAATGGACTCCGGCTATCAGTACGTCGTAAGAAGGTACGGCAAGGACATCGCAGAGGACGCTCTGGATGCGGCGCTCGTGATGGGAAAGCGCAAGCCTAAGACATTCGCACAGATGAGAGAACTCACAGGTTTTGACGATGAGCATCTCAAGACATGTCTCGAGGCTCTCGGACAGTTCGGCCTTGTCGAATGGAACAACGAGAACGAGGACGGCAAGAACCCTCAGCACGAGAGACGCTATGTACTCGATATGTACGTACCTGGCGCTGCTGAGATCATGGTCATGAGAGATCAGATCATGCCTCACAATCCGGAAGTAGCCGACTTCTTCGAGAGAATGACTTATCTGCCGCTCGCAGGTATCACTCAGATGGTAGGCAAGGGAGGATGCGGCATCGGAATGCACGTCATCCCTGTAGAGAAGGCCATCCCTGCAGAGTGCGAGTCGCTCGACGTAGAGCACATCTCGTACTGGCTCAAGAAGTACGAAGGCCAGATCGGTCTCGGTATCTGCTCCTGCCGTAAGCAGCAGACAGAGAGAGGCGAGGGTTCCGGAGACATCATGCAGTACTGGTGCATGGGCCTCGGCGACTTCGCTGACTACTGCAAAGAGTCCGGCATGGGCTACGACATCACTTACGAAGAAGCTATCGAAGTACTCGAGAAAGCCGAAGAGAAAGGCTATGTACACCAGGTCACAAACATCGACGGCGAGAACAAGATCTTCGCGATCTGCAACTGCGCGGTCGGCGTCTGCAACGCTCTTCGTACATCGCAGCTCTTCAATACACCTAACATGTCCGCTTCCGCATACGCTTCAGAGGTCGACGCAGAGAAGTGCGTTGCCTGCGGCAAGTGCGTAGAGGTCTGCCCTGCAGGCGCTGTCAGACTCGGACAGAAGCTCTGCACGAAGCACGGCGAGATCGAATATCCTAAGCAGGAGCTCCCTGACGAGAACTTCTGGCCTGAGGAGAAGTGGAACTGGAACTACAAGATTGCAAGTCTGCATGCCCGCTCCACATCGCTATCCAGGGTTACATCGACATGGCTTCGAGAGGCGAGTACAGAGACGCTCTCGAACTCATCAAGAGAGACAACCCGTTCCCTGCAGTATGCGGCGCTATCTGCCATAAGTACTGCGAGCTCGAGTGCACAAGAGGTTCGGTCGACGAAGCTCTGGCTATCGATGACATCAAGGCGTTCATCGCAGCCAAGGATCTCGAGGACGATCACAAATACATCCCGCCGATGGTATCCACGACGAGAGAACCGTTCGATCAGAAGATCGGGATCATCGGATCCGGCCCGGCAGGACTTTCCTGCGCATACTTCCTCGCTATCGAGGGCTACAAGCCTGTAGTATTCGAGAAGCAGGAGATGCCTGGAGGAATGATGGTGCTCGGCATCCCTAACTTCAGACTCGACAAGAAGGTCGTGAACGCTGAGATCGACATCCTCAAAGAGATGGGCGTTGAGATCAGATGCGGAGTAGAAGTCGGCAAGGACGTTACATTCCAGTCGCTCCGCGAAGAGGGCTTCAAGGGTTTCTTCGTAGGCACAGGACTCCAGGCATGCGGCAAGCTGGGTATCCCTGGCGATGACGCAGAAGGAGTCATCGGCGGCGTCGACTACGTCAAGAGCGTGACGCTCGGCAAGGCAAAGAAACTCTCCGGCGATGTAGTGGTCATCGGCGGCGGAAACATCGGAGCAGACGTAGCCATAACAGCGATCCGTCA
>CACYHM010000370.1 GCA_902774195.1 uncultured Eubacteriales bacterium | reverse complement strand
TAGTCCGCAAGCTTTTCTATTATCTGCGGCATGGTGAGCGCATGGAGGTCGTCTGTCTCTTCGCTGAATATCTTCATCAGATACAGCATCTTCAGTTTCTGATTCTCGCCTTTGCGCGCCATGTCGGTCTGTCCTTTCCGGTCTTTATATCTGCTGTTCTTATGATACTACAATTTCAGCAGTATTTCTCTCATGTCTTCCGGCAGCCTCTTTTCGCACTCAGTTTTCAGATGCTGCGGCACTCCGTAGAAGGCCTCTGCTATCGAGCCGGCTATGCATGTAAGCGTGTCGCAGTCCCCGCCGAGGGACACTGCCGTCCTTATGACATCCTCGAAGTCTTTCCCTTCGAGGAACGCCGTTATGGCTTCGGGCACCGTCTCCTGGCACGACTCGACGTGGCGGTAGGCCGGTCTTATCTCGTCGCAGGTCCTGCTGAGGTCATAGCCGATATCCTCTGTGATGAAGTCCCGGATCTCTTCCTTGCTGCTGCCGTTCCTTGCCATGAAGATAGCTGCCGCCGTCGCTTCCGCGCCTTTGACTCCTTCCGGATGGTTGTGCGTCACCTCTGCGGTCCAGCGGGCGACGCGTCTTGTGGTCTCAAGGTCATCGAACAGCCAGCCGGCTGCGGCTACTCTCATCGCCGATCCGTTGCCCCAGCTGTTGTACGGCTCCCTCTCGCTGTCTGCGAGCCAGCTGTAGAACCTGCCGCCGTATCCGGCGTTCGGGTATCTGTGTCCCCATTTATGCATGCTGTCGATCAGAAGGTCTTTGGTCTTCTTCTCATCTTCTATGGCTCCGGACCCGCATGCTTTTATGAGGGCTTCTGCGACCGCTATGGTCATGACGCTGTCGTCCGTGAAGTGCGAACGTCTTCTGAAAAGCGGGAAGTCCTTCGTCTTATCGCCCCTGTCGAATTCGTAAGGGCTGCCTATTATATCTCCGAGTATTGCTCCGTACATATGCGCCTCCTCTCTGCTGCCTGTATCTTATCTTGTCTGTATTCTACTCTTCTGAGACAGCCGGGTGGTCGCTTCCGGGGCGACATATGGCATAGTGATCCGTTTTTCGCTCTTGTATGCGGGTTGACAATGGAAACGACTTCTTCATCGCACACGGCTTTGTAAATCCGCGCGGAGACGCCGTGACAGACACCAGCTCTTCAAGAGCTACGATGCTGTTCTCGCCATCCGGATATGCTGTGAACATCGCCGAGCATATCAAATAAGTTTTAGAAGCGTCACTTCAGGGCCTTTCTGACCATATCCTCATCGTTGATTGCAAGATCAAGAAGTCGGCTCATGAACCCTGTGTAGCCTTTGCCTGTAGCCTTTGCAAGTTCAAGAGTAGCAGGTGAAACTCTTAGTGCCACAACCGGCTTCTTTCCCTGTTCGCGCTTTCTCTTTGCTTCCTCTGCCATTTTGCGTAATTGTTCTTTTGTAAAAGAGGGACTTTCATCATCAAAATGGATCGGCTGCTTTGCTGCCTCCCTTACTTCCTTCAGAGCCTCTTCGGATGGCAGGTCTCCTTTATTGATAATTACTCTTGTTGTACTCATTGTATAGTTCCCTTTCTTCTTTGCCAGCGATCCTAGCGGAAATGATTCGGATCGCTCCACCTCTTTCGGTATACACGACATACAGCAGTTCTCCTACATAGCCTATAGCTGCAAACCTGTCTTCATAAATGCTATGCGTACTGTCATAGAGTTCAACTCTGTTTTCATCTGCAAATACATATGCCGCGACAAAAAAACTGATACCGTGCTTCTTTTGGTTTATTTCGTTTTTGTTATCGTCCCATTCAACTACATATCCGGATATAATTGCGTCTTTCATATAGTATAACCTCCTGTATTACTTTTGTAAATACAATCAGAGTGTCGTTTTCTTTCTGCAATAATGTTACAGAAGAATTATGAGAAGGTCGAACAACGGAATCCGTCAAATCAGCAAAAAACGACCGGCTTTTGGGGCTTACCCCGAAAAACCGGCCGTACCGCTCTGATTCTGATGAAATAATCTTTTATCAGTCGTCTTTTGCTGCGTGGTTGGTGGCGACGTCGAAGATGACGGCTGCCAGCAGAACGAGGCCTTTGACGATGAACTGGAAGTTGCTGTCGAGGCCGATGATGGACATCCCCTGATTTATCACGCCGAGGAGTATG
>CACYHM010000369.1 GCA_902774195.1 uncultured Eubacteriales bacterium | reverse complement strand
TCGGATGCCATGTCGTGCTTGCAGTATACGACATACATAGATGCGAAGGCTGATATCTCCCAGAATATTATGAGTGAGATGAGGTCGCCCGCGAGTATGACTCCCATGACGCTGCCGGCATATATCATGGACATGCCGCACTCGTGTCTGTGCTGTATGCCCTCTCCGTATATCCCGTTCAGAAGAGCGATCGCGCAGAACACAAGCGTGAACGCGTATGCGATGCTGTCGAAATGTATGAACTGCATCCTGATATACGGGGTCAGCTCATATACGAGGCTGCTGTCAGGTCCCATCTGAAGGAATGCCCAGAACGCACAGGCAGGCGCGACAACAGACAGAGGCCTTCTGCAAGGTCTCGGGAGAAGCATGGTGATCACCCCGAATGCGATCATTATGATCCCGGGGTGCAGCATCTGTATTAACATCTCCTTGCTTATGCTTGTCATTCCGCGCTTTCTATCAGTTCAAGTATGAGCGCCTTGGTCGCGTCAGGCGGCAGAGCTATGCCTTTCCATTCCGCGATGGCTTTGAGTTCGTCCTTCTTCATGCTCATCGAAGGCTTCCGAGGCCTGCCTGTCTTCGTGAGCGGGATGCCCGCAGGGATCTCTCCGTCTTTCTGTTTCTCCGCCTGCGGTTTCTCCGGCTCCGGGAAAGGTATAGTTATGAGTTCCGGGACAGGTTCCGGTTTCTTTATCTCCGGCTGTGCCACAGGCTCCGGTTCCGTGCCGGAGACCGGTATCTCGAACATCGGGATCGTTATGAGTTCCGGAGCAGGCTCCGGTTTTTCGGTCTCCGGTTCCTTTTTCTCCTTCACAGGTATCGGTATAGTTACAGGCTCAGGTTTCGGCAGCTGCGGTTCCACGTGGACGTGCTCTTCCGTCACCTCGCCCTCAGGGTTGGTCTCGACTTCGTCGTTGATGCTGAAGCCGGCGTTGTTGAGTATCAGTTCTTCCTGTTTATACTCCTCTTTCAGGTAATAGTCGGCCGGTCTTCTCAGGATGAACTGCATGATAATCTTGCTCAGCACCAGAAGAAGCACGGAGCTTGCGAAAGCTATTCCCAGATATCTAAGGATCTCAGTCGTCATCATCTTTTACCCTACATCAGAGGTGTGAATATCGAGTTTCCTGCCATATAAGCGAGGTCGAGCAGATGCAGACCCGCATTCGGAGCCATACCGAGCACGATGGATAATACCGCCGTTATGACCAGCGGCACCAGCATCGCTGCCGAAGCCTCTCCTCTTTCTGCGAAGTCCGGATTGTCCACGTTCTTCTTGAAAGCAATGAGAACTACCGGCATCAGATATGTCAGCGCCAGAAGAGCGCTCGCTATCAGGGCGGCCACGAATACAGGCCTGCCCATCGACACCGCTCCCATGATTATATTGGCCTTGCTGACAAAGCCCGCGAAGAACGGAAAGCCAGCTATGCCTATCGAAGCGGCCGCAAAGGCCGTCATGGTGACAGGCATGCGCTTTCCGATGCCTATCATCTCAGTTATGTCTTTCTTGTGAGTGGTCACGAATATGGCTCCGGCAGCCATGAAGAGAGTGATCTTCATGAAGGCGTGCGCCACTATGTGGTAGATCGCTCCCGCGACTGCGTACGGCGAGAGTATGCATATGCCGAGCACTATATATGACAGCTGTCCGACTGTCGAGTATGCGAGCCTCGCCTTGAGATTGGTCTTCTGCATCGCGATGAGAGAGGACAGTATTATCGTGACCACAGCCATCCACGAGAGGATCAGGGTCCCTTTGCATGAGCCGGCAAGCTCCGGTCCGAACACGTAGAGCACGACTCTGAGCGTGCAGAACGCTCCGGCCTTGACGACAGCCACCGCATGCAAGAGCGCGCTGACAGGAGTAGGCGCCACCATAGCTGCAGGCAGCCAGCTGTGGAGCGGCATCACGCCCGCTTTGACTATGCCCGCTCCGACCATCATGAAGAATATGACCAGCGCCCAAGGCATCGGCAGCATATCTGCCGTCAGGAACCCGCCCGGTCTGAAATCCATGCTGCCGGACACGACGTATACTATGATGATCGCGGCAAAGAATATCTGGCCGCTGATGAGCGTGTATGCGAGGTACTTTCTGCCCGAGACAGTGCCCTCTTCATCCCTGTAGTGCACGACCAGCGGATATGTCGCCACGGTAAGC
>CACYHM010000368.1 GCA_902774195.1 uncultured Eubacteriales bacterium | reverse complement strand
CTCTGATAGAACTAATTCAGCTATCGCTGATATGAAAACCTCTCCCGGTTCTTCTGCCTGGCTGCGCGTTCCTGCTGTCTTTTGCGTATCTCTACAAGATAATCGTTATAGTCCTTGCCGTACGGAGACGGCTCGTCACGTACACAGTATCGGTCTGCAAGCATTTCTGTTATCGCTCTCGATGCACCTCTTCCGGCTTCATCATTATCGAGATGAAGTGCGACAGTATTGACATCAGGATGATTTTTCAGCGCGTTATCAAGAGCAGACGGCATCTTCATGCCGGTCCTGCTTCCCGATGGAACATATACGCCTCCGAGAGATACCATAGGTTCCGCTCTCCAGTCGCCTCTCTTCATCTTGACTATAGTTGCATAGGAGAGAAGATCTATCGCGCTTTCGAAGGCATGCAGCGTACTTCCTTCGCTGTTGATCCTGAAGGAATATTGTTTATTGGATCCGGATGCATCACCCAAGATCCTCTTTCCATTCGTCGCTCTGTAGCAGGCGAAAGCTTCTTTACCGCTCTCATCATAGCCTACGAATACACAGTTATGATATGGAAGCGACTCATATATGAGGCCTTTATCTATGCAGTCCTGAATGATTTCCATGTCGATCCCTCTGCCCATCAGATAGCGTATGACTTTATATTCACTACTCGCTCTTTCGGGCAGTTTAAGTATTTTCCTGATTGGTGGTGGGATCTCATTACGTGAAGCTTCCAGCGCAGGAATGATTGTTTCATCACTTAGTATCTTCATAGCTTCTATGAACTGCATACCTCTGACCTTGATGAGATAATCAAGTGCGGAAGTCCCGCCAACGCCTCTGCTCCACCACATCCATCTTCCGTCTGCACTTATCTTGAGCGAATCGTGCTCCCTTGTACACCAGGTATTACCGCTGAAATGTACAAGTTCCGTTGGCTCATAGACCTGCAGATATGTCAAAAGATCTATGGATCTGGCCTCTCTGATCTGTTCTTCTGTGAAATATGCCATGCAGATCACCTCGCTTCCTCACGTGCACATCTTGATCGTTCGCGTTTTGCCTGTCTCTCAAGCTCATGTTCGATACCTGTGATCATTTCATCAGCTGCAGAACGAATGCGCTCGAGAGAATCCTTGAGTTCTTTTACATCCTTTCCACTGGCCCACGATGCAAGATAAGGATATGAATACTCCGATGAGTCAACGATATTCAGTGCTTTTCCTACTACATTAGCTATGCTCTCAGCCTCGGTCTCTTTGTGGCTGCGGTCAAGCTGATCCTGTGTTCCGGGAGATCCTTTCGAGTGCCAGACTGAATGCGCGATCTCGTGCAGAAGAGTCTTTACTGTCTGCGCTTCGCTCATGCCTGTCTTCACAGCGATGCGCTTATCTGCATCGCTGTAATAGCCTTTCGCACCGCCTTCGATATCCTCGAAATACACCGGGACCGGGCTGATGCTGACAAGAGCATCGAATATCCTTCTGTAATCCTTCACGTCTCCGCTAAGTTCTTCGATGCCGAGCGATGGCAGTTCCTTTCCTTCGGTCATCGATACATCGAATACTGTCACGACTTTGAAACCAAGACGCTCAACAGTTTTCGTCTCTTTTTCCTGCAGCGGCGGACCTGTATCCGAAATTGGATCAGGAGCATCATCGCTTATCTCTGCTTTGTATCTGCACGGAGCAAGGATCTTTATCCCTTTGGCACCCTTCTTTACATGCCTACCGAACTTTTTCTGCCAGTCTATATAGCCTGCGACTCTCGTAGCGGAGGGACACTGCGCCATGATAAGGATGCAGTTGCTTACCGAATAGTTGTGGAATTTTGAACAGCATTCAATGAATGCCTTATATGATTCGCTTTCGAACACCGCCAAGACTCCTTTCTCAAGCTCGTCTGTCAGCTCCCTGATCCGCTCTTTCTGCGGCTTATAGTCCGGGCTTCTGTTATGATCAATTCTGCTCATAATTCCGCTCCTTTCCGTTTTTGAGCATTAAAAAACTGCAGGCGTGACGTCTGCAGCGATTTAAATAGTTTTTAAGTAATACTTAGATTTGAATCTCCTTCTGCTATTTATATAACTATAGCTTTACTTCCTTCGAATGGATGCTTTTTACTATGCTCCTCGACCATTGCCAGTATCTGTTCTCTGGACATACTATCGTAATGCTC
>CACYHM010000367.1 GCA_902774195.1 uncultured Eubacteriales bacterium | reverse complement strand
TTTTCGATCCGATCACCTACCTGATAGAGATCTCTATATTCGTGACCGA
Organism: uncultured Eubacteriales bacterium; assembly: GCA_902774195.1. The sequence goes on along the minus strand of CACYHM010000367.1, from coordinate 2,126 downwards.
GTATTACCGGAATGACGATCCCGTCCGGTGAATCCACGTAGTAATCTTCTTCCTGAAGCGGACGGCCGTCATCGATCCTGACGTCCGGTTCCGACAAAAAAAGCTTATCGGCATAGATGGCTTTTAAAGTGAGATAACTGTCGTCATAGACTGTATCCCCGGTTTCATAGCCGATCCGGAAATCCTCTTTGAAACGGGGAAAATCTTCGCGGGAATAAGACGGATCATCCGGGTCAAAAAAGTCCATCAGATTTTCCGTACTATAGCGGAACCGGAAAGAGGGATCCCCGGAAAGCGCATCAAAAAGCGACTTCACTTTTCCGCTGTTTTCATTACTGAATACCCGGATATACGTGTCACTTTCTCCGTCCATGGAGATCTCGTAGGCGGTCTTATTTCCGAAACTTTCTTCGGTGGACTGCTGCTGCGTCTTAGTGAGAAGAAGGCCGGACATACTGGCATTGATCCCGATGCAGGCGCAGGTGAAGGCGAGGACCGAAAGAAGAAAGATCCGCTTATGGGAAGAAAAAACAGTTTTTATTTCCTGAAGAAGGCCAAAATGCGCTCTTTGTAGTCCGGGGCAGTATCGTATACCGCGTGTCCGTAGCCTTCATACATGTACAGCTCGCAGTCGCTGCCGCTTAGGCATTCTGCTATGAGTTCTGACGAATCCGCACCGAAGATTTTGTCTGATGTATCTCCGATAACGAGCACCGGACACTTTATCTTTCTGAGCTCTTCCGTAAAGTCGAAGCCCTCCATGCACTCCGATACGACAGCGAAGCGCTCCAGCTCGTCTTCAGTCACAGTGCCGATCGGCTCAAGGAACGCATCCTTTATCTGGTTGAAGAGATCCTGCGGGAAGAGGGCCTCTCCGAAGGCGATATACAGGTCTCTCGTTTTACCGTCCCTCGCAAGACTGACCAGCCTGTCGAAGAATCCGTACTTCGCATCTGTTACCCTGGCGCAGGTAGAGCCGAGCACCAGCTTGTCCACGAGACCAGGATCCATCACCGCGATCTGCATGGCGATCATTCCCCCCTGCGAAGCACCGAAAAGATCGATATGCTCAAGGCCGACTTCTCTTATAGCTTCGTCTGTATCCTTTGCCATATCCTGCAGCGAGTAGCCTTCAGATATATCCTGCCTGCGATCGAACAGATAGACAGTGTAGTCATCTGTCAGCACTTTGTAGGCTTCTTTTATAAGCTCCGCAGAGCCGAGCACGCTCTGCACACTGACTCCCGGAAGTATTACAAGAGCCTTATCTCCATTCCCGAATCTGATGTAGTCCATTTTGCTGCTTCCTCCTGAAACATAGGAAATATGTACACGGATATTATACATTCATATGGTCCTTCGATAAAGCCTCAAACACAAGGACGCGGAGCCCCGAAGGGCTCCGCGCCATGCAGTATTATTATTGGTATTATTTACAGCGAGAGGGGATCCCGCCTGTATGCACCTACTTTGCGAGACAGTCGTATGTGCACTCGCCGTCATCGAATGTGAGCATTGCATTGACCGGATATACATCGTTCAGTATCTCGACATCAAAGTCCCATCCTTCGAGGCCGCTTCCTTCGAGTATCTCCTCGCCCTCAAGCGAAGCTGTCTCACCAAGCTCACGCACCTTGTTCCACTCATCTGCATCTCCGCTCTTTGCCGCATTTGCAGCTCCGTCAGCGAGTATCAGATATACGATGCGGTGGTTTTCATAGTCTGCCTTTACGCTTCCTATCACATTCTTGTCAGACATGCAGTTGCAAAGCACTGTCTCAACCTTCTTTACCTCTGCGATCTCATCAGCATCAGCCTTGCTCTCATCGACCGTGATATCTGTCGCAGCCTTGCCCATCTTGTCTGCTGTGAGGTTGCCGAGATCCATCGCGTTGATCTCACTCATAAACCTGAACGAATAACCGAATACCAGAACCAGCATCAGCGCTATAGCTGTGAATACTGTTACATTGATTGCTCTCTTTGTCATCTTCATTTTGTTCACGTCCTTTCTTTGTGCTATCATTAAGCGGCAGCTGCCGTTCTCATCTGCACAACTGCATGATAGCTCTGCGGACGGGAGTTTGGAACTGCCACCAGCGCGGATGTGTCATAATTTGTGACAG
>CACYHM010000366.1 GCA_902774195.1 uncultured Eubacteriales bacterium | reverse complement strand
GTAAATCGTTTTCAAGCAGAATGTATTTGTGCTGATCGGTCTTTACGGCGTAAGCTCGGCTGATAGCGTCCTCGACCCTGTCGAACACCTCTATGTGCTTCTCAGGGAAGCCTTTTTCGAGTATTCCCTCTCTTATAGGTGCTGTATGCTTATCCCCGACCAGGAATATCCTGTCGCAGCAGTCCGCAGCGTACGTCCCGAACTTTCTGTTGTATTCGGCCTCGTCTTCTCCGAGCTCTACCATGCCCGGTGTGATGAGTATCCTCATCCCGTCAAAGAGAGCCAGGGTCTCCACAGCAGCCTTCGAGCCTATAGGGTTCGAATTGAACGCGTCGTCGATGATGGTCACATCGCCGTGAGCCTTCATCTCCATCCTGTGAGGCACGCTCCTGAGCCTGCGCACGGGTATCCTGAGTTCCTCGAGCGATATGCCGAATCTGTGAGCCACGGCGATGGCTCCCATGACGTTTATGACGTTATGCGCACCGACCAGTCTCATGCTGAATCTTTCGCTCTCGCCGTCAGGCGCTGTAACGGTGAATTCCGTGCCGAGCGACGATACTGATATATCCGACGCGTGATAGCCTGATCCGGCTTCCGACGCATGGTAGAACACAGGCTCGCCGTAGTCATGGTCCTCAAGGTATTCGTTTATGTATTCGTTGTCTCCGTTCAGGAAGAGCAGTCCGCCCTCAGGCAGAGCATCCGCCAGCTCGAATTTCGTCTTCTGTATGTTCTCAAGACTTCCGAAGGTGTCAAGATGCTGAGGCCCGATAGATGTGATGAGGCCGTGATGCGGGTGCACGAGGTCGCAGTCCTCCTTTATCTCTCCGACATACCTGGCACCCATCTCGCACACGAATATCTCATGCGTAGGTTTGAGCATCTTCCTTATCGTTATGACTATCCCCATAGGGGTATTGTAGCTCTCAGGCGTCACGAGAGTGCTGTACTTAGTCTTCAGCAGGGTCTCGAGAAAGAACTTTACGCTCGTCTTGCCGTAGCTGCCCGTGACTCCGATTATCGTAAGGTCCGGATTCTGCCTGAGTATGCGCTTCGCGTCGTTGATATAGTGATCGTTGACGCCCTTTTCTATCGGCTTGTTGATGAAGTTTGCAAGCATGCCCATCCAGAGCTGCGATCCCACAAGGAATACGAGGAGCCCGCTCACAGGCAGCCGGTCATGCGGCAGACGGCCTTTTGTGAAGTGCAGAAGCACAAAGACGCCCGTGATGAGAAGGCATATGACTATGATCGTGACGATCATCCTCTTCACTCTCGGAGTGAATTTAAGAGGCTTCTTTGAATTCATCTCGACCAGCAGCCTGTATACGAGGATGATCACTGCAAGAGTGATCCAGATCAGCACATCGAGCACGATATCCAGCCAGCTGAAGCTGTATGCAAGCAGCATGCGCACTACGCCCAGGCCCATGGCATAATACAGGACCCACTGCAGATGCCGGTTCTTCCTGAGCCATGCTCTCTGCTCTCCCGCCATGTATACGTTGAGCTGGAACATGTGCATGTTGTATCTCATCGCGAGCCAGAACGCCGGCACAGCCAGCGCGAGCGTTATGAGGGTCCTGATCATCATGCGGCACCTCCCGTCAGAAGGAAGGCCCTGAGTATGCGCCTGAATTCCGCCGGCCTGTACAGGAACGAGTAGTGATCCGTTCCCTCAAGCACGACAAGAGCCGCGTTCGGCATCTTTTCCTCCATGATATGGGCGTCGCTGATCGGGGTATCCAGATCGAGATCTCCCCATACGAGCAGAGTCTCCTGCCTCACAAGCGGCATCCGGTCCTGAAGGTCCTCGTTGACCGCCATGACAAGGCATTTCTTCATTACAGGGCTCGCATTCCTGTAGTCTTCCGATCCCTGCTTGCTCATCCAGTAGTCTATGACTTCCGGGAAGAGCGAATGGACCGGCCTGCTCATGAGGAAGCTCCTCATCGCCTTGTACCTCTTCACCCTGAAGTTCTGCCCCGCCGTGCGCACAGGCATGACGCCCGCGCTGTCTATCAGCACGATCTTCGTGATCTCAAAAGGCAGATCCTCCTTAGCCGCCATTTTGATGATCATGCGTCCGCCGTAGGAATGTCCTATGAGAGCTGTCCTTTTGATTCCGAGAGCGTCCATGAAGTCACAGAAAAAGCCGCAGTAGGCTTCGACGT
>CACYHM010000365.1 GCA_902774195.1 uncultured Eubacteriales bacterium | reverse complement strand
GCATACAGGTCAGATGTGAACGAGCTGGAAGCTACGAGCAGCTGAGAGTCCGCAGTCGATACCGAAGCGGCGATGATAGCTGCGAGCAGCAGTCCGGAGAGTGCCGGCGGGAAGAACTTTCTTGCCATCGTGATGAAGACGAGCTTCTGCAGTCCCTGAGGGAGCAGTTCGTCGGCAACGAGCATTCTGCCCATGTAAGCGATGATGCATGCGCATCCGAGGGAGATCAGAACCCATACGATAGCGATAGTCGAAGACTTCTTGATCTCGGACGGCTTCTCGATCGACATGAATCTTACGATGATGTGAGGCATTCCGAAGTATCCGAGTCCCCATGCAAGACCTGTCAGGATATCAGGCAGGCTCGCGCTCCAGAGGCCGGAACCGAAGTCGCATACTACTGTGGCGCCGTTGGCGTCTGTGTACTCATATACCTTGCTCAGAAGCGAGGTGTCGAGCGGTGTCTTTGTAAGGATTACTGCGATAGGAACCGCCATCAGAGCGATCATCATCAGCATGCCCTGGAAGAAGTCTGTCCAGCATACCGCGGTGAATCCGCCGAAGATCGTATAGAAGACGATCAGCAGAGCGAAGATGACCATTGCCAGATTAGTCGAGATTCCCGGGAACAGTGTTCCGAATACTGTTGTGCCGGCAACGAATGCGGATGCTACATAGATCGTGTAGGCAAACAGGAAGATAAGAGCGCAGATGACCTGCAGTGTCTTGCTGTCCGCATCGAATCTGTTCGCGAGGAACTGCGGGATAGTGATCGAGTCATTGGCTTCCTCAGAGAATACTCTGAGCCTTCTCGCGCAGAGGATCCAGTTTGCAGCAGTACCGAGAGCAAGACCGATACCGATCCACATCTGTCCGAATCCGAATGCGAGGATCGATCCAGGAAGTCCCATCAGCAGCCATGCCGACATGTCGGATGCCTGTGCCGAAAGAGCCGTTACCCATGGGCCCATGGCACGTCCGCCTAGGAAGTAGTCCTCCTGGCTTTTCTGCTTGTCCTTGATATAGAAGTAGATTACTACTCCCATCAGAGCGACAAAGTACAGAATAAAGGTGATAATTTCAGAATTCATAAGTACTCCTTTTCCATCGCTGTTCTTTTCATATAACAAAAAATACAAGTATAGCGATTTTCAATATGTATATATTATGGTCTTTTTGTGTGTATAAGTCAAACTTAAATTGATATTTACTTCACATTAAACAGCCTGTTTTCCGGCCATTTTCTCACCTTAATCCGACAGTACATCAGTGATTCCAAGACATACGCCGTTTTAACAAAATCTAAAAGCTCAAAAAGATTGTTATTTAATTGTCAGTGTTCGTTAAGTGCTTAACCGTTTTCGTTCTGTATTTATTCACCAGGATGGATATTTATTACGCGCCTTATTTATTAAAATCCCTTATGATTCAGCCATGCGAATATGCAAACGCGGTAGAATATGGTGATTTATTGTGTTAAATCGGGGAGGTGCGTCCATACATTTCAAACACGAGAGCAAAAAGCCCTTCCTTCTGAGGCTCATAGCGGTCGAAGAGATCATCGGTGTGATACTTGCATCCTACGTCATAGTACTGATGTCGCACCGTAATGTTATAGTGCGCAATTCAAAAGAAGTCTGGAACATCGTCACCGAGAATTTCTACGAGCGTCTGGACGAGCCTGTCCGCACCATAGTCAAAAACCGTCAGGAAAGCATAAAGGAAGACAAGTACGAATTCGTCTGGACCACAGCAGCCGTGAAGTACCGGGAAGGTCCCGACAGCTCATACAAGGCCGCCGGCAGTCTGAAAAAAGACAAGTTCATCAAGGTGACGGGCGTCACCTACGGAGGATGGGACAGGATATCCATAGATGATAAGGACTACTACATCCCGGGCGGCAAAACGACGTCTGATGTCCCGGGAGATCTGCCGATATGGGACGGCGAGAAAGGCGAATACCAGAAGTATGCCCTTTCTCTTCTGGCTGATCACGGATGGGATGACTCCGAGATCATACCTCAGCGGAGCTCACGGGATACCTCAGTCGCTTCCGGCATCAAAAATGGCCTCCGAAGGAGATGACTATTACTACAATCCGGAGACCCAGATAAGATGGGGGCTTGGTTATATTGAAGGCAGATACGGATCGCCGAGCAATGCCTGGGCGCATTCCGAATCGGTCGGCTGGTACTGACGGTTTACGGTCAGACGTTGTCGACTTCCGTTATATCCGAGAATCTCTTTCCCCAGACTGTCGTGACCGGCATTATGGTCGCGAACGCCTGCGGGTCCGTCTCCGCCACGAATTTCTTTATCTTCATGCTCTCGGCCGGCGTGCATATGATCGTGAGCGTCCTTCTTTCCACCTTGGAATGCTCGCCTCTGGAGATATGCGAAGTGACCGCCCTGTCAACTACAGTCATCACGTACTCCGTGATGGCTTCTTCTTTTTCCCTGCCGCTGGCGATTATGTCGAACTGGACGAACTTGCCGCTGTATCCGACCGTGATCGTTGAAATGACCTTCGCGGCGACCACCGCTGTGATTATCGCGTACATCGCGACATTGGTATCGAAGACAAAGGCCGAG
>CACYHM010000364.1 GCA_902774195.1 uncultured Eubacteriales bacterium | reverse complement strand
GTAACGATACTCAGCGGCGGCGACGGGCTTGCTGTAATACGTTTCATAAAATGAAAAACAGTACGGAAAGACCTAAACTCGAATTACTTGCGCCTGTGGGCGACATGGAAAAACTGAAGACGGCTGTAAACTTCGGAGCCGATGCCGTATATTTCGGCGGAGAGATGTTCAGCCTGCGCGCAGGCGCGGGCAATCTTTCGGTGCCCGAGATAGAAAAAGCCATGGACTGGATGCACGAAAGAGGCGCAAAGGGCTACATGACTGTCAACATATACCCTCATAACGGCGATATCCTGCCTCTGAGGGACTATATCTCAAAAATCAGGCATATTCCCGTAGATGCGTTTCTCGTCTCGGATCCGGGCGTTATGGGGCTTCTGCGCGAACAGATCCCTGATGCCGAGATCCATCTTTCGACGCAGGCCAATACGACAAATTACCTCTCTGCAGCGTTCTGGGCCGCCCAGGGCGTCAAAAGGATAGTAGCGGCAAGAGAGGTGAGTCTTGAGGAACTCGCTGTCATGAGGGAGAATCTTCCTGCGGATATCGAGCTTGAAGCTTTCGTCCACGGAGCTATGTGCATCTCTTATTCCGGCAGATGCCTGCTCAGCAATTTCATGGCCGGCAGAGACGCCAACCGCGGAGCATGCACACATCCGTGCAGATGGAAGTACTCTCTCGTCGAAGAACAAAGACCCGGCGAATACTATCCGATAGAAGAAGATGACAGGGGCAGCTACATCATGAATTCGCGCGACCTGTGCATGATCGACAGGATACCGGACCTTGCGGATGCCGGAGTCTATTCTCTCAAGATAGAAGGGCGCATGAAGTCCATGTACTATGTGGCGACCGTCGTAAGCGCATACAGGACGGCGATGGATGCATATCTTGCTGACCCTGAAGGGTACAGCTTCGACCCGGCATGGTACGATGAGCTGTGCAAGGCCAGCCACAGGGAATTCACGCGGGGCTTTTACTACAACAAGCCTACTGACAAGGATCAGAATTACCTGACCAGTGACTATATCAGGGATTATTCCTTCGTAGGTCTTGTCAGGGACACCGATGAAAAATCAGGCCTTACGACAGTAGAACAGAGAAACAAGTTCTCGGTCGGCGATACGGTCGAGATCTTCGGTCCGCATACTGCATACTGGGAAGAAACGATAGAAGAGATGTACGATGAAGATGGAGAGCCTGTCGAAAGCGCTCCTCATCCTCAGCAGATACTCAGGATCAGATTCAAAAGGACACCCGGAGAAGGGTTTATCATTCGGAAAAAGAAGTAGAACAAGGAGACAGAGATGGACGACGGTATCCCCGGATATTTATTTATTGTACTGATCATACTGATAATGATATTCAATGCTCTTGTTGTTGCATGCAAGAGGGCTCTCGATTATATCGACCGTAATGTCATAAAGGAAAGACTGGAGGACGAGCCTGAGGACAAAAGTCTGATAACTGTAACGGATTTTCTGGCAAAGCCTTCGAAGTATCACTATGCCGATCACGCTGCGAGCTTCATAAGCATCATCGTGTGCTTCATGCTGTTCAATGCATATCTTATGACTAAGGGCATCGCTGATACAGGGAGAAGCGACAGGGTCGGATGGCTCTTCCTTGTCCTTTACAATCTCGGCTTCTATATCCTGTACACTGCTCTTTCCGACATACTGCCGAAAAAACTCGCAGCGCAGAGCAGCGAGGCCGCGGGAGTCGGTCTGATCGGATTCCAGAAGTTCGTTTACTGCGCCACTCTGCCGCTTGTATGGATATGCAAAGGCATAGCGAATATCATCCTGAGGATAATGGGGAAAGACACCGATGTTGACGATGCTTATTTCTCCGAAGACAAGGTAATGTCCATGCTGGACAGAGGCCAGGAATCCGGCGAGATAAAGGAAGAAGGGCGCAGGATGATCGACTCGATCTTCGAGTTCGACGACCTGCTTGCATGATCGAAAACTGGACGGTTGCGCAGACGTTAGACAAAGCAAACGATCCAGACAACATAGTCGGCATACTCCACATAAAGGATTTCCTGTATAACGCGAGTGTAAAAGGCATCGACAAAGTCGATATCAAAAGGCTGCTGAGGCCTGCGTATTTCGTGCCGGAGACAAAAAACATCGATGCGCTGTTCAAAGAGCTTCAGAGAGAAAAACAGCATCTTGCCATTCTCATAGACGAATACGGAGGATTCAGCGGGATAGTATCGGTCGAGGATATAATCGAACAGATCGTAGGCGATATAGACGATGAATTCGATGAAGCAGACCGTATCATCGAAAAGATCGACGATAAAACATATATCGTCGATGGAAATGTTTATCTGGATGATCTCGAAGAAGAGACAGATATCGAGCTCGAATCGGAGACAAGCGAGACCGTCGGAGGCTTCATAATCGATCTCATGGGAGAGATCCCGAGAGAAAACGTCAAATACAGACCGGTCTCGTATAAAAAATACGATTTTACTATCCTCAGGGTAAAAGACCGCAGGATAGAAAAACTGCGCATAGACATAACGGACAGAGAGGTCGGCGAAGATGAATGACGACATCAACATCATCGGTCTGATCGAAAAAGACATATTCTCGTTCAGCGAAGTCAGCAGGTTCCCGGGCGTCGGTTTTACCGGCAATATCCAGAACATGCTCGGCGCGCACCAGAATCCCGGGGTCAAGGTCACGGAAGAAGACGGGGGCCTCATAGTCAACTGCGAGATCATCGTCTATTTCGGCGTAAACATCCCTCAGCTATGCTATGACATCCAGACCAGGATAAAGAACGATATCGAAAAAACGGCCGGAATGCCGGTCAAAGCTGTAAATATAAGGGTCGAAGGCATAGATAAGGCAAAAGACCCGTCGTAAAAAAGGAGCCGGATTTGAAACGGGAAGACATCAGAGAAAAAACGATGCAGCTGGTATACCAGATGGATATCACGGGCGACTTCGATGTTGCTGATCTTTGCGTCGTCGAAGAAAACTCAAAGGTGATGGGCAAGAAGCAGGCCGAAGAGACGCTTCAGGCTGTTTCATCCCATCATGAAGAGATAGACGCTATGATAGCGGACAATCTCGACAGATGGACTATAGACAGGATAGGCAGGACCGATCTTGCGATACTCAGAACGGCAGTCGCAGAGATGATGTACATAGACAGCATACCGCGCGGAGTCTCCATAAACGAAGCCGTCGATCTTGCAAAGAAATACGGCGATGAAAGATCGTATGCCTTTATCAATTCGGTGCTGTCCAAGATAGATAAAAAACTGGAAGCAGCAGCGGACTGATGGAACGGATATACCTGGGCTTCGATACCTCAAATTACAGGACTTCCGCTGCCGCCGTAAACGAACGGGGCGAAATCCTGTTCCACAGGGCACGCCTTCTGGACGTGAAGAAAGGAGAACGCGGGCTCAGGCAGTCGGAAGCTTTCTTCGCACATTCCAACAGGCTCCCTGAGATAACGGCAGATCTTTTTGCCGGCCTGGACGCATCATCCGTCGCCGCCATCGGAGCGTCATCAAGACCCAGAAGAGTCGAAGGCTCGTATATGCCGTGCTTTCTTGCCGGTATGAACGTTTCAGAAGTGCTAGGCAGCGCTCTGGGTGTTCCCGTATACACATTCTCTCATCAGGAGGGCCATGCAGCTGCTGTATTGGGAGATGAAAATGAGAAGGTCATCTTCATGCATCTGTCTGGAGGCACCACAGAGTTTCTCACATGTTCACCGGACGATGAAGGTTATGACATGCAGATCACCGGCGGCACCCTGGACATATCCATCGGTCAGCTCATAGACAGGACCGGGGTAGCTCTCGGGTACGCTTTCCCGTCAGGCGGATATCTCGACGCTGTCGCTTACGAAATGCTTGAAAAAGCAGGATTCGA
>CACYHM010000363.1 GCA_902774195.1 uncultured Eubacteriales bacterium | reverse complement strand
CCGGCAAACATAGAAGACATAACCAACGGCTGCCAGGTCACCGTGCTCATGTACGGCGGCACTCACAGCTTTACAGACAAGAACCTCAATGTCGCAGGATTCGGCGCGAAGACCGCCGCCGAAGATATAGCGGGCATGGAACTTTAGATGGATCTGAAGAAATTCGCCAGAAAAGAGAATATACCGCCTGAAGAAAAACCTCAGAAGGCAGACCGTAAGACAGCCATTCTGAAGGCTTTCGGGCGCGGCAAAGAGGCCGAGAGCTCACCTGTCAACGAGATAGTGTTCGGTGACGCTTCGCCTGAGGCTGCCCCGGCCGGACCTGCGTTCTCTGCCGGAAGCGACGCCTTCACGGCCGGAGTCCGCTCCGCCGAGCCTATGATCAGCACAGATGCCGCAGAGTCAGGACCGTCATGGAAGAAAGGCTTGGTTTTAAACATATCCGGGGCCGTGCTTCTGATGGCCTTCATGAGCCTGTTCTGCATGGTGACATATTCCACCGCCCTCATCCCGTATCTGGTACCGGGTGCTCTGGTATTCCTCGGGATGGGAATACTTGAGGCGGTGAAGCCGGGCAAGCCGAAATGGATAGCAGCCGGAGTGATCGCTGCCCTGCTTCTTGTTACAATAATAGCGCTGAGGAGTGTTGTTGCCGCAGGCCTCGCGGATCTCATCAACCAGTTCTACGATGCGGCGGAAGCCGCTCAGGCCTACTTATACAAAAGGATACCCGGAGGCGGCGGAGACCCCCGCATGGGAGCTGCATGGGCCTCGTGCCTGATCGGGCTGCTCGCTTCACTTCCTCCGGCAAAATACAGGAGAGAAGCACTCGCGCTCATCACGCTCATCGCGATGTTCGCATTCGCATACTACGGGCTCCTGCCTTCGGGCATATGCGTCGCCGTACTTCTGGCGGCGCTGCTGACCGCTGTTCCTAAAGGCAATATATTATCCTCACTGCCTCTTCTGCTGGCTGTGATGGTAGTATTCGGAGCAGTAGTTGTGATCTCACCGGGCGAGAACGCCGCGATATCCAGAATAGATGAGAATTTCAGGGACCGCTTCGCTCTGAATTCACGCCTGATACAGGACCTTGAACAGCAGATCGATATCCCGGAAGAACTGAACGATCCTTCCGCCGCCGATACTCCGCAGGATGACAGCTCTATTGACAGTCTGCCGAAGAGGTATCTGGGTATTGCGATCGCTCTTCTGATACTATTGATGATCGCCGCTGCAGCATATACTCTGTGGAGGCGGATCGACAAAAAGAGGAAGGCCCTGCGGGAGGGCATAGACAGCCACGACCCGAGGACAGCCGTGACAGCCATGTTCCCGTATACGGTGCGCTGGCTCAAGGCCGGCGGACTCGATACCGACGCTCATCCTTTCAACGAGCTGACTCCGTACATCGCCGGGGAGTATTCGCAGGATTATGCGAACCGCTACCGCAGGATGTACCTGCTCTGGCGCGAGGCTGCCTACAGCGAGCACCGTATCGATGAGCAGACTAAAAACAGCATGGCGGAGTTCCTCAAAGACACCACAGAAATGATAAAGGAAAAACTCACGTTCACGGAAAAACTGCGCGTGATGCTCAAATACTCGCTTTGAACCATGATCTTTCGCACATAGACAAAAGGAAATGAGAAAGAAACGCAAACTGATTCTTAAATACCTTCTGCTGATATCAGTACTCATGCTGATGATGCTTTTATGTGCGTGCAGAGTCAGGCTCACCAACAACACAGAGGTAGCTTCCACTATCACCGACGAGGACGGATGGCTGACCGACAGCTATCAGATGAGAAGAGACCAGCTCGGCGAGCCGGTTGCGGAGCGCCCGATATTCAAAGGCTTTGAATCCGGTGACGATGAAGAGGATTACAGTGACGTCGATTACGAGCCTCTGGATTATGACCAGGGCACCATGGATGAATGGGAAGAGCCTGAAGACACCTCGAGCAACACCCCGAGCAGCAGTACGAACAGGAACAGCTCAGGAGGCGGATCCGGCAGCAGTTCGGGCAGCAGCTCAGAATCATCTGAAGATGAAGAGGAGAAAAAACCTGAAGAACCTAAGCCGGATCCGGTCACCGAGATCATAGTTGAATTTGACACCAAAGGCGGACGTTTCGACATAGCGCCATATAACGAACGGCCTTATATAAAAGTTGTAACCGGCTC
>CACYHM010000362.1 GCA_902774195.1 uncultured Eubacteriales bacterium | reverse complement strand
TTTCCGCTTTCATGACTTTCTCGGACAGAGTGTATTTATTCGTTCCGTTACGGATATCCCGTATTATGTCTTCAGCCTGTTCAGCAGCCACCTTCGCGAACCTCGCGAATCTCAGGGCGTTGTTTCCTATAACAAAACTTACATCCCTGTGCGCGACCGACAGCCTCATTATCGTATAATCGGCAGCGTCGCCCTCCAGCTCTTCGAGAAGCGCCGGAGTATACGACATGAACTTCATTCTCAGTCTGTATGCGTATCCGGTATTCAAAGTCTTTCCAGATGCTTTTCCGACAGGGATGCCCCCTTCTGTGACTCCGTATGTCGGTATATTATAATAGGCAAATATCCTCCTGAGACTTTTTACCGATGTCAGCAGCAGCATCACGACATAGCGTGATCTCAGGACTATCAGACGCGCAGTTTCCTCTTTCCTGCTTAAAGGCACGAGTTTCGGTTCTCCGCTCGTTCCGGAAGTAGTAAGAAAAATCGTCGCCTTCCCGGGGAAAAGTATGTCTTCTTCTCCCTCAGCCATGCGGTCTATCCGCGATTTGTAATCGTCGTATCCACTCACAGGAAAACTGCTGCGGAAGTCCTCAACGGACTTCATTCCGGCAAAATCGTATTCTCTGCCTATCTCTGTGTCAGCTGAGCTTCGCAGTATATCCATCAGCACGAGCTTCTGCACTTCCCCGCAGTATCCCCAGAGCGCTTTTTCCAGCCTGTTGAGTCTTATGAAGCCCTGTCTTTTAAGAACTGCCGCAGGCTGCTCTTCCGAAAATCTCTTCAGGGTACGACGCGCCGTTCTCTCAGAAACAGGGATCTCCGCCATCATTCTGATCAGTCTGTCTGCTGCACTGCATCCCTTATCGATCATCATCTCCGTGAACCTGCTCATATCCCGCTGCCTCCTGCCGATGCCTCTGCATACATTTTTGCATAGGAGCCGTTGAGCGCCATCAGCTCTTCGTGGCTTCCTGTCTCTTTTATATCTCCGTTTTCCACATAAAGAATAACATCCGCATTCCTGATGGTGTAAAGTCTGTGAGCTATTATCAGCGCGGTGCGTCCTTCCATCATCCGCTCCATGGCCCTTGTGATCATTTCTTCCGTTCCCGTGTCGACCATCGATGTAGCCTCGTCAAGGATCAGTATGTCAGGATCTGACATCACCACTCTTGCAAGAGTGAGCAGCTGTTTTTCTCCCTCTGACAAGGCAGACGTCTCGCCGCCTATATGAGCGTCATATCCGCCGGGTATCCTTCTGATCAGAGAGTCACAGTGTGTAAGCTGTGCGGCATGCACTATCTCATCCATTGGAGCGTCAATATCTCCGTACCCTATGTTTTCCGCAACAGTCCCGTCAAATATCCACGGATCCTGCAGCACCATGCCCAGCATCCCACGGAGCTGCTTTTTCGGCATCTCCCTTATGTCTGTGCCGTCTATCCGTATGCTGCCGTCCCAAATGTCGTAGAATCTCATCAGCAGATTGACGAGGGTCGTCTTGCCCGCTCCCGACGGACCTGCTATGGCTACAGTCTGCCCGGGCTCTGCAGTAAAGGAAACATCCTTCATCAGCAGCCTGTCTTCGCTGTATCCAAAACTGACATGGCTGAATTCCACTGTTCCGTGCACCGGCCTTCCCTGCGCAGGAGCAGATTCGGATACACAACTGTCATCCTCTTCTTCCGGCTCGTCAAGGAATCCGTACAGCCTCTCTGCAGCCGTAAGCCCTGTCTGGATATTGTTCAGGGATGTCGAAAGGGTCGTCAGCGGTGTCCCTATCATGTTTCCGTAGAATATGAACGCCTGGAACTCTCCTATCGTAAGGTCCCCTCTTATCAGCATCATACCTCCGAGTATGCACAGTACGATAAAAGTCATGCTGTTCACCGCCGCAGCCATCGGAATGACAAAGCCCGACAGGAAGCGGCTCCTGAGATACGTGCCGTAGTACGAGCTGTTGTGCTCCTCGAATTCTCTCAGTTTTTCCTGCTCGCAGCCGTAAGCCTTCATCAGAAGATGATTGGAATATGTATCGCTGACGTGAGCGCTGAGTCCGCCGAGCGTATCGTTCTGCATCCTGAAAAGCCTGCCGGTCTTCTTCATTATCACAGCGAGCAGGCCGAGGCCTGCAGGAAGTATCGTCAGGTATACAAGAGCAAGTTTAAGATTGGTGACTGTCATCATCACAGC
>CACYHM010000361.1 GCA_902774195.1 uncultured Eubacteriales bacterium | reverse complement strand
CGTCACCGATGAGGTCTCTGCTTTTATCGTGAGAGACGAGAAGGTGTACACTGCTTCCCAGCCAAGCCATATAAAGCGCCAGGCGGAAGAAGGCAAACTGATCATCGGCAATACACAGGTCGTCGAACTCACTCCTGACGAGGCAGGCATCAAGGCCGAAAAGGAAGCCGCTGCCGAAGGAAAGAACAAGGGCAAGTCGGGCAAAGGCCTGACCCAGGGCAGATATACGGATATAGTGTCCGAACTGGGCGATTCGGTCGCGGTCACATCAGACGGCACATCGAAGAACGCGGGCTATGTCAGCTACCACGTTGACGGCGCAGAGGCAAAGCTCAGCACCAACGCCATCGACGATCTGACATACGAGGATCTGAAGGACCTCACCGGAAGAAGAGCTCTCGCTACACCGAAGTCCACTTGCGGCACGGGATATCCCGTGTTCAAGGTAGTACGGAACGGAAAGTGGTATCTCGTATACTATCTCGACAATAAAGAAGCCGGGAAGTACTATCCGGGAAACACGGTAAAGGTCGACATGGACGGCCAGGAGGTCACCGTAACGATCAGTGATGTCCAGACCGGTAAAAAGCAAACAAAGGTCGTCCTTTCGTGCAAGAGTTTCTTCGACGGTTTTCTCGAGATGAGGAACCTCGACACGACAGTCACTGTCGAAAGCGCCGAAGGCCTTCTGCTCGAGGATCAGAGCATAGTCGAAGCTCCTGACGGAATGCGCGGAGTGTTCGTAAAGGACAAGCTGGGCAACCACGTCTTCAAGCCGGTAAGGGTCAAGGCGGACGACGGCAGGAAGTGCGTGGCATATTCAGACATATATATGGATGACGGAGGCAACTATGTCGAGACGATCGGCACCTATGACGAGATCATAGCGAATCCGACCGATGACGATATGAAGAGCCTCGAAAAGACCAATCCGAAAGAAAAACCAGAAGATAAGAAAGCAAAAGAAGAGGTGCCGGCCGGGAATACGGTGCCGGTGACCGGAGAATAAGCAGATGACGATCAGCGAAAGATATGCACAGGTCAGAAAACGCGTGGACGATGCCGCGGCAAGAAGCGGCAGGGATCCTTCCGAAGTGACTCTCCTCGCCGTGACCAAGACACACGGGGTCCCGGAGATAAACGAGGCGATCGGAGCCGGAGCGACCGACATAGGCGAGAACCGCGTCCAGGAGCTCCTCGAAAAATATGACGGCGTCGATCCGGTGCGCTGGCACCTGATAGGGCATCTGCAGACCAACAAGGTGAGACAGGTTATCGACAAGGTGGTGATGATCCATTCGGTCGATTCCCTCAAACTTGCAAAAGAGATAGACAAAAGAGCCTCAGCCTGCGGGATCGTCATGGACGTGCTGATAGAGATCAACTCGGCCATGGAGGAGACCAAGTCGGGCATAGCAGCCGGCGACCTGAAAAAGCTGGCAGAGGATATAACATCGGAATGCGCATCGGTACGCATCTGCGGCATAATGTGCATACCGCCGATCGCGGCGGACCCGGAGGACTCAAGGCCGTACTTCAGAGAAGCGGCGCAGCTCTTCGATGAGATGAAGTCCTGGGACCTGCCGGAAGACCGCTTCTGTCCGACAGTGCTGTCGATGGGCATGTCGGGAGACTTCGAGGTAGCGGTCGAAGAAGGAGCAACGATAGTAAGAGTGGGCAGCTCGATATTCGGCCCGCGCAACTACAGATAGAGGAGGATGCAAAACTATGGGTTTCATGGACAAGATGAAAGATCTGGTCGGAATCGTTGATGATTACGATGATGACGAGTATGAGGTCTCGCAGGAAGAGGTCGATGCATACAAGAAGGAAATGAGCGCAGCTGCAGAGCCTTCAGCACCGCTGCCGCCGGCAGGAGGCTTCAGTCCGCGCAGCTTCGGAGAGGTCGAGCCGCCTCAGAGATTCGGTTCGGCAGCGCCGGTACAGACCGCGGAACCGCTTGCTGACAGCAGAGCCTCGAGAAACGACTCCGCAGCATTCAGGATGGTGGTCATAGAACCAAAGAGCATCGACGAGTGCCGCAAGTTGATCGATAATCTCAGAGCGAACAAGCCGGTCATCATCAATCTCGAAAAGGTCGAGACCGATCTTGCCCGCAAGATGTTCGACTTCCTCAGCGGAGCTACTTACGCTCTGTCCGGAACGATCCAGAGGATCAACCAGAACATCTACCTCTTCGC
>CACYHM010000360.1 GCA_902774195.1 uncultured Eubacteriales bacterium | reverse complement strand
GCACGGCGATGGTCGCTGCGCAGCGGTCTGTCGCTTTTTTGAAGTCCTTCAGCGGTCCTGCATCAGGATTCGCTTACGTATCCTCCGTTGTTCCTGGAGATCCAGCCGATCCAGGTCTTGCCCTTGTTGAGAGGCTGCGCCGCATAGGCTCTTGCCGCTGCGTCTTCCTCGGTCTCGTCTTCCTCCGGCTCAGGAGTGACTATGATGGCTGTGCTTTCCTTGTCCTTCTGCGCTTCTTCTATATCCACACTCGGATCCTTGAGGACCAGCTTTCCGTCTTCTCTGGTCCACTCGACCTCCTTGACGGTGCCCTTGCTGTAGAGCTTGGCCTTTCCGCCTGCAAAGGCATAATCGCAGTATGTGACGCTGCCGCCGGTCATCTGATAATAATCCTTGGTGACATATTCCGTATCGTCCTCGAGCACGAGCAGGTTGTCTCTTGCGAAATCGTTTTCGAAATCGGAAGTGTGGTACATCCCGTCTTCTTCGTCATATTTCCATGTCATGCCTTCAAGAGCGATCTCGGAGTACCTGATGCAGGATCCTCGCTTACAGGACCCGGCTCATCGTTGAAGTAAAGCTTTGTGTATTCGTTCGGCTTTGTTCTTATTCCCTCGTTCTTGATGGTCGCAGGCACCTTGCTGCCGTAAATGATACCCGTGTGCTCCACGGCGACATCTCTTGTGTCGTCTCTTCCGTACATGCCTTCGACGTCATCGAGGTACATCTGGTCGATATGATCTACGCCGTACCATTCGAAGATCTTGTCGGCTCCCGTATAGACGCCGGTAGTGTGGCTCATTCCCCAGTGTATGAATATGGCGTCAAAGAGCGATGAGAATTTGATAAACGGCGGACGGGCGCTTCTTGTAGGTCCGATGATCTCAGGAAGCTTGCTGTCGTCAGCATAGAACCAGAGCATTCTGGTGATGCCGCCTTCTACCTCGCCCTGGAGCACCAGGTCAGGGGAGTAGTCCGGGTCGTCCATTCCCCACTGAGGTCTTGCGTCAGGAGAGTTCTCGACTACGAATGCTACTATTCGCTTATCCAGCGCCGATGTGTCGAAGCCGTCCTCTGCATACGCTCCGGTGAGAGGGTTGTGAGGAGGGACTTTCGGCTCTTCATTTTTCTTCCCGCATGCCGACAGCACCAGGGTACCGACCATGGCGATGATCAGCAGCGTGACAAGATATATTCTGTACTTGCTCTTCTTCATTTCTATCCTCCGCGATCAACAAATATTTCGAATTCGGAGTAATCATACAATATAACAGAGATAAATTGCTACGTCTTAAAGAAATTTCATCATTAACCTTCATATGCAAAAGTGATATTATAACGGGGTAAAACTGCGCATCCGCTGACGCGGAATATGAAATCAAGAAAAGGAGTAGGGAAATGAAAAGGATACTTACTGTGCAGGACATTTCGTGCCTGGGCAAATGCTCTATAACCATAGCGCTTCCGGTGATATCCGCGCTCGGTACAGAGTGCGTGATACTGCCGACGGCTGTTCTGTCTAATCATACGCTTTTCAAGAGCTTTACGGTAAAGGACCTGTCCGATCAGATTGGGCCGATCTGTGAAAAATGGATAGAAGAAGATGTAAAGTTCGACGGAGTATACACCGGTTACCTCGGAACGGTCGAGCAGATCGAGATGATGAAAAAGCTCTTCGACACTTTCGGCAAAGACGGCATAGTCTTCGTGGATCCTGTCATGGCCGACAACGGCAAGCTCTATCCGGCCTTCGACATGGAATATGCAAAGAAGAACACCGAACTTTGCTCGCGCGCGGACATAATCGTGCCTAATATCACGGAGGCATGCTTCATGACGGGTATGGATTACCGCGAGGAGTACGATGAGAGCTATATAAAGGAACTGCTCGAAAGACTGACGAAGCTCGGTGCAAAGATCACCGTGCTGACGGGAGTCTCGCTCTCGGAGGGCAAGACAGGTGTCATGGGATATGACAGGGAACACGACGAATTCTACACATATCAGAACGACAAGGTCGGAGCGATGTTCCACGGAACGGGAGACCTTTTCTCGAGCACGGTCATAGGCGAGATCATGCGCGGCAGAGACTGGAAGGATGCGATGAGGATCGCGGCCGACTATACGGCTCATACCATACAGGTAACGCTGGATGATCCGAAGAAGCCGTGGTACGGAGTCGACTTCGAAGCGACTATCCCATATCTCATAAACATGGAGTAGATGAGAAGTGATCAGTTTTTCTGAAATGAAATACGAAAGACCTGATATGGACGCAGTGAAAGCTGAGATCGCAAGGCTTGTCGCTGCGTTCAGAACATGCGGGTCTTATGAAGAAGCAAAAGAGCTGCTGCTCGAAAAGGACCGCCTCGAAAGGCATGTCGATTCGATGGCGACTCTCTCGAACATCCGCCACTCGATAGATACGAGAGATGAGTTCTATGACGGGGAGGCGGCTTTCTGGGACAGCGCCATGCCCGAACTGGAAGAAGCCTATCACAGCTGGACGCTGGCTCTCCTTGATTCTCCGTACCGTGAAGAACTCTCAGAAGAATTCGGCGAAGTCATTTTTACAAATGCAGAGATAGAAAAAAAGAGCTTCGACCCTTCGATCGTGCCTCTTATGCAGGAGGAGAATGCTCTGACGACGGAGTACAGCAAGCTCCTGGCGGGCGCTCAGATACCTTTTCGCGGCAAGGTCTACACGATAGCCCAGCTCGGAAAGCTCAAGACTGACGCGGACGATGAGCTCAG
>CACYHM010000359.1 GCA_902774195.1 uncultured Eubacteriales bacterium | reverse complement strand
TCCGCGGCTGTTCAGGAATTTTTCGAAAGCGAGCAGGTCTCTTTCATACGCGATAAGGGTATTCTCAGCCTTACGCTTTTCGTTTCTCATGTATTCTATGAATTCACGCATCGAATCACCTCTCTATATCTCACCGGCCATCCTCGCGTACAGTATACCGATTATCGCCTTGCTGTCCTTTATCTCTCCGGACATGATCATGTTCACCAGTTCATCGGCATCATACTCGAGCAGCTCGATGCACTCCGTATCGTCCCAGCGGGTCTCTCCCGGAGTGAGATCTCTGCACAGGAAAATATGCAGGTATTCGTTCGAGTATCCGCAGGTCGGGTAGAACGATATGAGATGCTTTACAGAGCCGGCTGTATAGCCGGTCTCCTCCCTGAATTCCCTGGTCGCAGTTACCAGCGGATCCTCTCCGGGATCCGTCTTGCCGGCCGGCAGTTCAAGAAAACCGCTCTCGAGAGCCTTTCTGTACTGCTTCACCATGAGGATCCTGCCTTCATCCGTGACTCCGAGCATAATGGATCCGCCGCTGTGCTCAACTATGTCTCTTAACGAATCGCCGCCTACGGTCTCGACCACATGCTGACGCACCCTGAACACAGGGCCTTCGTATACGAGTCTGCTGCTTTTTGTCTTTTCTTCGAATATCATGCTGACACCTTTACTGATAATATTATCTGTGTCTATTGTAGCACAATCATCGTTCAGATAAGCAGCAGATTTTTGGCGAGTTCACGTATGAAAAACTGCCTCCACTTCCTCCATGTATTCTCGTGCGCCATATCATCGAAAGGTATTCCGTAAATAATGCTGTCTATGGTCTTCTGCCTGTATTCTTCAGGCACCAGGGCAAGCGCTCCCCTCACGCTGTCCAGCTTGAATCTCGCCTGCGTCAGTACCTCCGCGTCCCTTATGACCTCTTCATCATCCACAAAAAATACGAATTCATCTTCGGAACGGCCGTAGCTGTCCGCCGCTTCGAGCCTTCTCAGTCTGTCCAGATCCTTGACGATCCAGATGCACTGGTAATAGACCGCCTTCGGAACGCGCATTTTCTTTCTGCTCATAAATCCCTCCTTGTATTATCATATCCTGCAAAGTGTCCGCTGCTGTTTCGAACATTCTACATTTTCAGTCGGAGCGTAATATGATGGATATGTGTTGAGGGACTGTGATGTCGGATTCCGGTCATTTTTTGCAGGATCCCGGTAAAAGAGCAAAAAAAGAAGAGCCTCGCGCTCTTCTCAGTCAGTCTTACGGTCTGTGATATATTTCGAAATCTCTTCTTGCTTCCAGAGAGTGGAAGTCCGATCCTCGCGTGATCATCAGTCCGTGCTCCTTTGCATATTCGACCAGCAGTTCCTGCTGCATCTCGCTGGCGGACGGGTGATGGCACTCAAGCCCGTCGATGCCGTAAGCAAGCATGGTGTCGATTATGTGGAACATCCTCGGTTTGAATTCCTCGAAACTCTCATCGCGGCGTCTCTGCTCCATCGGATGGGCCATCACAGCCAGGCCGCCGCCTGCGTGTATGGTGTCTATAGCTTTCTTTGAAGGCATGGTCACCTTCTTGATCGCCTTTATGTCAGGCTCTCTGAATATGGTGCTGAAGGCTTCATTGACACTGCTCACTATTCCCTTTTTGATAAGGATCTTGGCAAAAGTCGGCTTTCCGACATATCTTCCTCCGTTGATTTTTTTGACATCCTCATCGGTGATGCCGAAGCCTCTTTTGTTTAGAGCGTCCATGAACTGCCGGTTTCTTTTGTTCCTGTCAGCTATGACTTCGATGACAACGTCGAGGAATATCTCGTTTTCAGGGTCGAATCCGTATCCGAGCATATGAAGGTCATCCCCGACCGCATCTTCGGAGTCGAATTCTATGCCGTAGATGAAAGGAAGGCCTATCTTTTTTGCGTAGGCACCGCCGGCCACCGAGCCTCCGATGACATCGTGGTCAGTGATGGCAAGCAGTTCATACCCCTCGCTCACACGCATATCAATAAGCTCTTCAGGTGTCATGGAGCCGTCCGAGAACGTGGTATGCATGTGAAGATCTTTTTTGAGGTCCGATTCGATCAGGGCCCTCAGTTCATCCTTATTCAGTGCGGTTGTGTCAGAGAGATTCAACATCTTCTTCATCCAGATAGCTTATATACGGAAGGCCTCTGAACCTCTGGTCGAAGTCCAGTCCGTACCCGATAACAAAGAGGTCATCC
>CACYHM010000358.1 GCA_902774195.1 uncultured Eubacteriales bacterium | reverse complement strand
GGAAAGATCATAGAGCAGAAGAGCTGGAAGTTCATAAAGGAACTCAACTCGTACAGCCATGACATCATGAGCTCCGTCGCTCTGTCAGACGGTAAAAGAGATCTTACATACAGACAGATGTTCCGCATGTGGGAGCATTACGCTGAAGCATTCTCGGCTATGGATATCACGGGAAAGCATCATTCCAGAGTCATGCTGAAAGGAACCCCTTCGATAGAAGTCATCTGCGCGATGTATGCACTGAACATGACAGGCGCATCGGTATCGCTTATCCGCGATCAGGCGGGTGATCCGGACAAACTGAGGGATCTGGTCAAAAGGGAGAAGATCACTGATATCATACTGCCGGACATCGGTCTCACCCGCAGACAGCTCAGCATGCTGAAGAAAGAACAGAAAGATCTCGGCATCAGAAACATCATCGTGATGCATATACCGCGCTTCGGATGGACGGAGCCGCGCTGGGCTGAAAGAGAAAGCATGGAAAGCTATGTTGAACTGAAGCGGACGCCGGGAGTGCTGTTCATGGACGATCTTCTCGCGAAATATGAGGCGACGCCGATATCCTTCTCGGATGAGTTGTCTGAAGATGCGTTCATCATCCATACCTCGGGGACCACGACCGGAAAGCGAAAGTCCGTGCCGGTCTCCGACAGAGGACTCAACGAGACCGCAAGGAGGATGCTGGCTGATCCGCAGTTCGCAGAGCTCAGAAACAATGTGTCAAGCTGTCTCTTCATGGAACTTTCGATCGCGTATGCGATGTACGACATGATGAATCTGCCGCTGGCATTCGGAGGCAGGGTGACTGTGCTGCCGTTTGCAGCAAACGATGAGATGAAGGCGGCGGAAGCCATTATGCATCACAGGCCGAACATAGTATTCACACTGCCGCCGTTCCTGAAAAAGCTGATAGAAATACCGGTACGTCCGAACCTGTCATTTATTGAGTTCGTATTCTTAGGGGGCGGATATGTATCACCTGACTCCAAAATGAAATTCGACAAGTATCTTGAGGAATGCGGGGCAGAGACGAAGTGCACTATCGGCTACGGCAATTCCGAAGCGGGAGCCGCGGTGATACTGTCAAAGCCTGACAGGGAGGATGACTCCATCGGATATCCTCTGCCGGGCGTGAAAGTAAGACTCTTTGATGAAGAAAAGGAAGTGTTCATGGATCCTGCGGACGGACCGTGCAGAGGAGTCCTGCACATATGCTCGCCGTCGGTCAGCTGCGGACGCATAGGAAAAGATGTGCTTTTCGAACTGACTGAGATAGACGGAGAGAAGTATCTGAATACCTATGATCTTGTCGAGACAAGAGAGGACGGCGCATTCTACTTCGTCGGCAGGATGAACAAATACTTTGTCAATAACAGCGGCATACGCTTTGATGCGGGTCTTGCAGAAAGAGCGGTCGCTGCTCAGCCGGGCATCGATGCCTGCGGAATAGTGCCGAGGTTCAGCCGGACCATGCGTGATTCGGTACCGTCGATGTACGTACAGACATCGGAAAAAGGCCGGCGCGCGCGGGATATGGTCAGAAAAGCTCTCATAGGGGCATACATCGATGACGGCCTCTTCAGGGAGACATATACCCCGTTCGAGGTCACGATCACCGATGAGATACCGTACAACGACGGAGGGAAGGTCGATATATACAGGATCACTACGGGAGGCGTTCGCGGTCATAAATACGGCATCGTACCGGTGACTGAGGACGGCGTGCTCAAGGATATAAGGCTCGAGGAATACAGGATGCGCGAGTCTGACAGAAAAGCTATGCCTGAAGAACTGAAAAAGTATGATGACAGATAGGGAGGCCGGAAATGTATAAAGGATTTTTCGAAGACATGGAATATGTAATGGGTCTTTTCTTCAAGCCATTTGAGAACTGCTGCGAAGAGGCAGACGATAAAGAGGATGATGAAGAGAAAGACTGCGGCATGGGCTGCGACGTTTTCCCGTGCATGAAGGCTGAAAAAGATGAAAATGAAAAAGAGCCTGAAGAAGAACACAGCGCTGCCGGCGGACTTCTTGGCCCCGGCCCTATGCAGGAGATCATGAAGTGCATGTTCGACGCCTCTGATATCGATTATGACTATGAAGACTGACAGACCCGGCTTGGGCGAAAGGATATGCTTCGGCGCAGCCGGCATCGGCGTACGCCTCGTTCCTTCAGTTATTACCGGGTTCATGCTCATATATCTGACGAACGTCGCTTT
>CACYHM010000357.1 GCA_902774195.1 uncultured Eubacteriales bacterium | reverse complement strand
CGTCTTCCACCGGACGGGCGCCTACTCCGTGTACGAGGGTTTTTCGATGTTCCTTTCGAGAGACCTTCCTTCGATCTATATGCTGGACAAAGACAATAATCTCAGACTGATGAGGAGCCGCATCGAGACGGCCCGCTTCAACATGGCGGAGGATCTTACAGAATGGCTCTGACATCACTTCCGTTCGCTGTATTCGCCGTGATCACCGGCATCATATATTTCGCTCTCCCGAAAAAGGAGCATCGCTGGGTGGTGCTCCTGATCGCGAGCAGCTTTTTTTATGTTTACAACAGTTTCCAGTACACCGCCTTCATACTGGTCACCATCATAACGATATATCTGGCCGCGAATAAGATGGCCGGCATATCCAAAGAGACTAAGGCGGAAGTAAAAGCGCACAAGGCCGAGTGGTCGAAAGAAGAAAAGAAGGCCTTCAAAGAGGCTTCCCAGAAGAAAAAGAAGCAGATACTCGCTGCGGCCCTGCTTCTCAACTTCGGCATCCTCTTCTTTCTGAAGTACTTCAACTTCTTCTCGGGCAGCATAGCCCAGATACTCGGAGGGAACCCGGACGATGCGCCTCAGATACATCTGCTGCTGCCACTCGGCATCTCCTTCTATACGTTCATAGCAACCGGCTATCTGATCGATGTATACAGAGAGACGGTCGAACCTGAAAAGAACATCTTCAGATTCGCGCTCTTCGTCTCGTTCTTCCCGCAGATAATACAGGGCCCTATCTCGCAGTTCGGAAAGCTCCATAATCAGCTGATCGAGCCTCACGACCTTGAATGGGACAACTTCAAGAAGGGCGTGATGAACATAAGCTGGGGCCTCTTCAAAAAGATCGTCATCGCCGACAGAGTCTGGATCGCCATCAAGGCATACAACGAAAACGGCGGGATACACGGAGGTGTGGTAAACGGAGAGGACTTCGCAGGCTACGGCGGGACGGCCGTGCTCTTCGTTGTGCTTCTCTATGCCCTCCAGCTGTATGCTGACTTCTCGGGCGGCATCGACATCTCGAGAGGCATATGCGAGATAATGGGGATCGAGCTTGAGGTCAACTTTCGCAGGCCGTACTTCTCGAAGACCATCAGCGAATACTGGCGCAGGTGGCACATCTCTCTCGGCGCATGGATGAAAAACTACGTATTCTATCCGATCGCGATGTCCGAATGGTCGAAGCGCATCAGCGCCTCCATAGCAAAGTCGGGCTTCGGGCAGACTGCCGCCGGCAAGCACACATCGAAGGTATTCACGACAGCACTTGCTTCGTTCATAGTGTTCATGCTCATCGGAATATGGCACGGAGCCAACAGCAGATACATAGGCTTCGGTCTGTGGAACGGCATCATTATTATGATCTCGGCTCTTATCGGGCCGGTCTATGACAAGACCAGGACGGCCCTTCATATCAATGAGAATGCCGCCTGGTGGAAGCTCTTCCAGATGCTCAGGACCTTCATCATAGTCCTCGTGGGCTATGTCTTCGACATTGCCGAGAACTTCACCAACGCGCTCCAGATGATATGGCTGACGCTGACGGATCAGTCGCTTTCTGTATTCATGGATCAGGTGAGGTCGCTGGGTCTCAGCAAGCCGGAGTATGCAGCCGTTATGGTCTGTACCCTCGTCCTGCTCTTCTTCAGCATCAGGATGGAAAAAGAATCTGTCGACACACCGGCCGAGCTTCTTGTAAGGCGCAGCGGATTCGTTCAGTGGCTGGCGCTCTTCCTGCTTATAATATGCATACTCATAATCGGAGTATACGGACCGATGGCCGACCCGGCAGACTTCATATATATGCAGTTCTGACCCGCAAAGCAGCAGAGATCGCAATATATTTATACATAACGCAATAAACTTATATGAGTGACACTGTAAAAGAACAAGTCAATAACACTAAAAACAAGACGGGCGTGAGAGCTGCGGCAGTGCTCCTCCTGATCGCCGCTCTGCTCTTTTCGGTATGGTTCATGCAGACGTTCATGTGCATCCCGTTCTCATGCGATGAGATAAGGATAATCAACTTCCACAAGGAGCCTGAGAACAGCATCGATGTGCTGCTGGTTGATGAAGCGTCCTGCCGAGAGGTTCCCTATGAACACTGCATCGATCTCGCTGCCCGAGAGATGGGCGTCCTCGATGGCCTTCATCCCGGCCTCGATGCCGAGCGATCTGAATGATTTGTTCCAAAGCTCACCGAACTTGGTGACTCCTGTTCCTAT
>CACYHM010000356.1 GCA_902774195.1 uncultured Eubacteriales bacterium | reverse complement strand
GAAAAGATGGGTCAGGGGAACGGCAGCGATACAAAGCGCAGCGGTCACAGCGCACTGTATCGGGATAAACAGCCTGAACATCACGCGCATCACATCCGTGAGCGTCTGTCTGTCCTCCTCGCCTATGCTCACGCTTATCATCATGCGTGACACAACGAGCATCCCCGCGGGGAGAGCCCAGAATACCAGCAAAAAGGCATTTGCAGCGGTAAAGGCCGACAGCCCGTCAGAACCGGTGTACGTGAGAAGCAGTCTGTTTACTATATAGCCGCGGGCCGCCTGGTAGACATATGTCGCGCCGCCGGGAAATCCGATCGTTATCATCGGGAAAAGTTCTTTCCATTCCGCCGCTTTCAGCGAGAACCCGACCGACGCGGACCCTCTTATGAAGTAGTCCGCTTCTACAGCCAGACACACCCAGGCCCCCAGTACGGATGCAAGCGCCAGGCCGGCAGTTCCCATGTGCATGGCGCATACAAAGATGATGTTGAACACAACAGTACTCAGGGCGTAGGCTATCCCTGCCGCGAGCGCCCGGCGGTTCCTGTTGTCCATGATCAGATATGACGGCATCTGCGTCATTACCAGATACGGCACCATTCCCGCTGCCTGGACTCTTGTGTAGCTGTCGAATGCAGGCTTTATCTGAGGATCTTCTGTAAAGAAGCCTGTCATGCCGGACCAGCCCATAAAAAGAAGCGCAGCTCCGATGATGATCCCGACAGCCGCAGCGGCAGTCATATTCACCGTGAACACGCTCTTCATCTGTTCATGCTCGTTCCTGCCCGCGTATTCCCCGCAGAGAATGGATGCGCCGGCAGCCACCACGGTCCCGACAGCACCGATCAGCATCTGGACCGGAGCGAATATTCCCACGGCGCTCATCGCGCTCTCTCCGACGTAGTTCGCCGCGAACCACCCGGATATAAGGCTGTTCAAAGACGCTACCGCGAGCATCAGCACCTGTATCGGAAGCAGGCGCAGCATCACGGCAGACAGCATTTTCGTATTTGATGACATTTTGAGAGACGCCATTATCAGACCCTTTTCAGATATTCCACTTCGGCCGGACTCAGTTTGCGGCACTGTCCGATCGCCAGCTTTCCGATCTCTAGATTTCCGAGTCCCGTGCGGCAGAGTTCGAGCACCGGATGCCCAACAGCCTTGAACATCCGTCTCACCTGCCGGTTCTTGCCTTCATGGATCACTATCTCGGCAAGAGTCGAGTTGCGGTCGTGCTTGATCAGATGGACCTCAGCAGGCGATGTAACAAATCCTCCTATGTCCACACCCTTTTCGAGCCTCGCAGCCTCGGCCCTGGTCACTATCCCCTGGGCCCTGACAAGATACTTCTTGCTGAACCCGTGCGACGGATGCATCAGTTTGTTTGAAAGTTCTCCGTCGTTTGTCAGTATGAGCAGGCCCGATGTATTGAAGTCGAGCCGGCCCACAGGGAACACCCTGATGCTGTCGGGAACGAGCTCGGTCACAAGCGGCCTTCCCTCCCTGTCGGCCGTCGAGGTCACATATCCCTCCGGCTTGTTCAGCAGGTAATACACCTTCTTCGTTTCGGGCTCGATGCGGCTGCCGTCGACCTCTACGACGTCACCGTCCTGCACATGGTAGCCCATAGTCTTAAGGACTTCACCGTTGACCTTTACCCTTCCTTTTTCTATGAGTTCATCGGCTGCGCGCCTGCTGCAGACGCCGGCCGATGCAATGTACTGGTTTATCCTCATTTATTATTCTCATTCCCTTCTTCGCCGGCAGCTTCCTCGCTTTCGACACCTGGATCGCTGCCGCCGGTCTCAGTTTCGGTATCTCCGGTCTCGAAGTCAATGGACATCTGGCCGTAGCCCTCCTCTTCGCGCTCGCGCCTCATCTCTTCGTACTCCGGCACCTCAGGCAGATCCCTGAGCGATGAGAAGCCGAACTTCTTGAGGAATTCCTTCGTGGTCGCGTATATGAGAGGTCTGCCGACTCCTTCCGATCTTCCCTTTATCTCGATCAGGCCCTTGTCGATAAGCCCGTCGATGACCCTCTCGCTCTTGATCCCTCTGATCGAGTCGATCTCGGATCGCGTGACCGGCTGGCGGTACGCGATAATTGCGAGCACCTCAAGCGCGGCCTGGGAAAGTCTCCTTACTCTTACAGGCGTGCAGAGCTTCTTTACGAAGAGATCGTTTTCGACATATGTCACAAAGCCGAATGCGTCATCCACTTCCCTT
>CACYHM010000355.1 GCA_902774195.1 uncultured Eubacteriales bacterium | reverse complement strand
TATTGCAGCGGTCGCTTCTGCACATGGCGCGTACATCCTCCCTGAACTCGAGGGAATCCATGTCAATGGATGCGGCATATGTGAATCCCGCCTCCTTTGCCATATCGATCAGTCCGGATGTGTCCGGCGCATGCCCTGCTGTCGTTATCATCTGAGCCTCCCGCATCCGGTCAGAAAGTCCCGGATACAGCTTTATATTAACATTTTTTCAGAAATTGTTGCTAATTAAGTACAACTTATTGAGTTCGTGAATATTATTAACTTTACTTAAATATATATAGTTTGTATTATGTAGTTGCAAAACAGATACACACTATCTGTCGAAAATATCTCAGGGGGAGCGTCAATCAGACGAAAGGATCAGGGTAAAGGAGGTGCAGTCATGATTAACGTAATCGTAGTTGCAGCATTTCTGGGAGTTCTCGGAGCAAAGATCAAATTTTATCAGAAATACAGCCAGAGGTGATCGAGGCTGCTGAATCATAATTACTCCAACAAGAAGAGCGCCTTTCTCGGGAAGGCGCTCTTCACTTATCTCTTTTTTGATTCGAAGTAGTTCATCGTATAACTGAGGAACTTTCTCGCCGCTCCCGTCATGTGATCCCTGTCAGGTACCGCCACCCCGAAGGTGATGGTCTGCGGCGGGTCCAGCGGCAGCTTCACGAGGTGTTCGTTCCAGAACTGCGCTGACAGTTCGTTCACAAAGCTGATCCCGAGGCCCATCCTCACCATGGCAAGCGTAGCAGGCGTGTCATATGTGGTGTACTTTATCTCAGGATGAACGTCGTTTTTTTCGAGTATATCCAGTATCTCTATCTCGCGGCCCCATGACCCGAGTATGAAATCGTTGTTCTCGCATTCAGCGATCGGGAAGCTCTTTGCCGTCGCAAACTCGTGATCCTCAGGAAGAGCCGCTATGACGTTCTCTTCAGCCAGAGGTATCCAGTCGAAAGGCATAGGCTCGGCATATGCAAGGAAGGCGATATCCGCCTCGTTCTGCTCGAAGTGATTGAATATGTCCTCGCGGATGCACTCCATTATGCTTATCTGTATGCCGGGATGATCGTTTTTGAAGCTCCTTACTATCTCGGGAAGCCATGTGGTAGCAACGCTGGGGTAGGTGGCGATCTTGAGATGGCCTGTTGTTACGCCGTTCAGTTCCGAAGCGAATCTGTATATCTCGTCTTCGCGCGCAAGATATGCCCTTACAAGCGGGATGAGCTCCTCGCCTTCAGTCGTCAGCGAGACCCCCTTCTGTGAACGTCTGAAGAGAACGAGTCCCAGTTCTTTTTCAAGAGCTGTTACAAGCTGGCTTATGGCGGACGGCGTGTATCCGAGCGAGTCTGCCGCCGCTTTTATACTGCCCTTCTCTGCAGCTTCTATGAATGCCCTCAGTCTTGCCGTTTCCATTTTACCCTCTATCTCTCTATCGAAGCCGCGTGATACGGCAGGGCCACAAGCAGTATCGCTCCTATCATGTTGCCTGCCGTTACTGTAAGCAGATTGAACCAGTATCCGCCCACGGTGATCGCGGCATTGCCCCCGTCGTTGATGAGAGCGAGAGTCAGAAGCGTCATATTTGCCACACTGTGTTCAAATCCCGTGGCAAAGAACGCGAGTATGCACCAGAAGACCATGATGAGCTTTCCGGCCTCCGATCTGCATCTGAAACCGCACCATACCGCCAGACAGACCAGGGTATTGCACAGTATGCCTCTTGTCAGAAGAGGGACAAATCCCGCAGTCATCTTCGCGGCCGCTGCGTTTGTCATCGCGGTGAGCGAAGCATCGCTGTACAGTCCCGTCAGATCATATATGACAGCCAGGAGGATGCTCCCGGCGAGGTTTCCGAGCCAGCATACGGCCCAGAGTCTTACGACATCGGCAGCTGTGATCGTCTTTCTGAATAGGCCTGCCGTCATTACCATGTTGTTGCCTGTGAAGAGCTCGGCTCCGGCGATGACCACGAGCGAAAGAGCGACGCTGAACGTGCAGCCCATGACGAGCTTAGTGAAAGGCGATCCTGCCATCGCTCCGCTCAGAGTGAATACCAGCAGCACTCCGAATCCTACGAACATTCCCGCAAGAACAGACAGCAGAAAATAGCCGACCGGGTTCTTCTTCAGAAGAGCGGTCTTAGCGGCTGCCGCATTCGCTGCTGCTGTATAGTCTTCGCTGAACATTCAGTGCCTTTCTATATGTGCAGGAAGAGTCCCGCCATGATGAAAT
>CACYHM010000354.1 GCA_902774195.1 uncultured Eubacteriales bacterium | reverse complement strand
TGTAAGGCCTTTGCTGCTCATAGTCCCAGGCTATGGTCTTGCTGAAGACATACAGGTCGAAGTCACTGTTGTAGAACTCGAAGTGATCCTTTGTATCGCCGACTTCGCGGATGAAGTCTTTGGCATATTTGAGAGTCGTCGATGCTCCGAGAAGGAACTTGTAGTGATCCTTGTACAGAGCATTGATGTTCTCGGAGCTGGCGAATCCGCGGTCCATGACCAGCTTGGCTTTGCGGTATCCCAGCACATCGAGTTCGCGGATCAGTTCTCTGATGGTCTTGATGTCCGGGATGTTGCCGGCAAGCTTCCTGTAGTAAAACGGCAGGCTCGACTCTTCGCCGAACAGTATGGCAAGATTGATCTGAGGCAGATGTTCTCCGTCCTTGTTCTTGCCGTATTTGACCTGGCGGAGCGTCTCGGAATAACTGGAGATCGATGTCGTATCGTATGCCCAGTATTCCTTCTCTGATCTGCGTTCGCCCTGCAGCCTGAAGAACTTCATCTTCTGTTCTTCAGTGATGCTTTGGAACAGTTCGCTCGATCTCTGAGAGGATATGTCCTTGCCGTACGGGTGACGGTGGAGCTTGGCCCATTTGCTGAACCTGTACAGAGGGTTCTCATCCTCAAGGATCAGATAATATGCTATTGAGAGTATCTGCTTGTAGGTATCCGGGAAGCAGTTCTTGAGATCTGCCTGGACGCCTGTCACTTCACCGATCTGATCGAACAGATAGGTGGCTCCGTAGAACACTCTCTCGGTACGTATAGCAGGGACAGGTCCCTGTTTCGCAGGAACGGATTCGGTTTCCTGCTGCAGCCGCTCTTTGCGGCGGTTGCCACGGCCATCGGTCGGGATGACTTCTCCGGTATCCGGATCGACTTTACCGATCAGGACACGCTTGGAACGAGGCTGTTTCTTCTCCTTGTCCCAGTACGAGGTCGATTCGTAAACGTAAGTGATACCGGTCCGCTTGTCTAAACGCTTGATTATGCTGGACATATTGCTCCTCCATAGTGTGGTTATATTATACCACACTATGTGGCGGATGGCAAGGAAAAAGCCACAAAATCCAGTATTTTCAATACGTTAAGGCTCAAAAGTTAGTGCTAAACTAGTGTGGATTCACGGGAATCCAGGATATATGTTATATAACATACGTTATATGAATGAGGAGGAGAATATGCCGCCGAAAGTAAAAGTAACTAAAGAGATGATACAGGATGCCGCTTTCGATATCGTGCGCTCGGACGGTCATGAGAACCTGAATGTAAGGATGATAGCCGGCCGCCTGGGGTGCTCGACGCAGCCTGTCCTTTACAACTTCAGAACGATGGAAGATATACGCGATGCCGCATATGAAAAGGCTGACGCGTTCCATACAGCATATATCATGCCGAAGGAAACGGACGAAGACCCGATGCTGGCGCTCGGCCTCAACTACGTGAGGTTCGGGCATGAAGAGAGCAATCTCTTCCGTTTCCTCTTTCAGACGGACAAGTTCAGGGGCATGGACATGGACGACCTGATGAGCGATCCGGATCTGTCCGGAGTGATAGGGATAATGGCTGCAGGGCTCGAAGTGGATACCGCTGAGGCTGGGGAAATGTTCAGGACATTCTTCTGCGCTGTCCACGGCCTTGCGAGCCTTCTTGCGAACAATGCGATGGATTATGACGAGGAGGAGAGCAGGAACATGCTGACTTCCGTATTCTACGGGATGATCGCATCACGGAAAGGCCGGTGAAAGAGATGACAAAACTGCGTGAACTGCATGAGAAGAACGGGATACTGTTCGCGGTGCTGTGGATCGTACTGTACTGTGCCATAATGACGCCTGTAATAGGGAAACATGGCGAGGACAGCCCGGTCATGATGCTGGCGCTGCTCATCGTTGCCGGCCTCATTTTCGGCTTTATCAAAGCGAACCGTCTGGAGGCGGAGACCGGACTTGACGGCTGGCCGAAGGACACCCGGAGATATCTGTATTTCATCCCGATGTGGATACTCGCGACCGGCAATCTGTGGGGAGGAGTGAGCCTGAATTACAAAGGCACGGGTCAGGTGATCGCGATACTGTCCATGCTGCTCGTAGGCTTCATAGAAGAGATGATCTTCAGGGGATTCCTCTTCAGGGCGCTTCTGAAGACGAACAGCGTCTTATCTGCGGTCATCATCTCGGCAGCCACCTTCGGGATGGGACATCTGGTCAATCTGCTTTCGGGACAGGTTCGTCTTTACGATGGTCTATTACAAGAGCGGGAAGCTGCTTCCGTGCATCATAGCGCACAGTCTGATCGATGTTTTTTCGACGGTCGCGGCAGACAGTCGTATGGGGGACATGATCTACGTATGGACGACTATAATAGTGTCGGCAGTTTACTGCATATATCTGTGGAGACTGCCGGGAAGCGGTTTTGAGGAGGACAGAAATGAGCAAAAGTGACTGTGTGATCCGTCCGGAAAGAAAAGAAGATGAAAGGGCGGTCGAAGAACTAATCAGGGAATCGTTCTGGAACGTCTACCGCCCGGGCTGCAGCGAGCATTACGTGATGCATGTACTGAGAGACGACCCGGACTTCGTGAAGGAACTCGACTTCGTGATGGAAAAAGACGGCCGTCTCATAGGTCAGAACATATTCATGAGGGCGGTCATAAACGGCGATGACGGAAAGGATGTGCCTGTCCTCTCGATGGGCCCTATATGTATCGTGAACGATCTGAAACGCAAAGGCTACGGGAAAAAACTGCTCGACTATTCGCTCGTGAAGGCGGCGGAGATGGGCTTCGGCGCCGTGCTCTTCGAGGGCAACATCGATTTCTACGGAAAGAGCGGGTTCAGCTATGCCAGGGAGTTCGGGATCAGATACCACGATCTGCCTGAAGATGCCGATGATTCTTTTTTCCTTTGCAGGGAGCTGATCCCGGGCTATCTTGATGATGTGACCGGAGTGTATCAGACGCCGAAAGGCTATTATGTGGATGACGGGGACGTGGAAGCATTCGACAGGGATTTCCCTCCGAAAGAAAAACTAAAGCTCCCGGGACAGATATTCTGATAAAATGATCGTGCAGGATCATCCTGCACGATCAAAACGTCTCTGCCCGGGGGATGAGACTAAGGGGATGGAGGAAACCGACATGAAAAGGGAAGCGGTCATCATAGGCGAAGGGACTGAGTACCCGCTGAACGGAATGCTCACGCTGCCGGACGATCTGTCCGCGCCGGTGCCTGCCGTTGTGATGGTGCACGGCTCGGGACCGAGCAACATGGATGAGAAGGTCAGAAAGCTAACGCCGTTCAAAGATCTGGCGGACGGGCTCGCTAAGCGCGGGATAGCATCGATCAGATACGACAAGCGCACCTTCGCTCATAGATTCAAAATGATGAAG
>CACYHM010000353.1 GCA_902774195.1 uncultured Eubacteriales bacterium | reverse complement strand
TCCGTCTCTGCGAGCCCGTCGAGCATGGCGCGCGCCATGTCGCGGCAGGACGGATATCCGCATCCGCCGCAGTTCAGCTCGTCTTCAGGCCTGGTCTTGCCGAGGCTCCTGAGAGCCGCCGCGATCTCATCTTCAGTGTGAGGCGAGAGCGGGAGCCCGGTCGCTTCAGGCGCCTTTGCGCCGAGTATGCCGTAGCCTTTTTCCATGACCTCTCTCGCGAATTCCTCGTCGCCCTCGAAGACCTCCGGGTCGTGAAGTCTCGACAGCACATGCGACGCGACGGCCTTCTTGCGGATCGTGGCGGAGTCCGTATGAGAGGTGCCCGGTCCGTTGATGCATCCGCCGTCGCAGTTGAGCGCCTCGAGGAAGTCGTCTGTATGGGTGCCGCTGAGCGAAGACATGACCCTGGTTATGCCGGATACCGACAGAGCCTCCTGCTCGATGAAGTGGTTCTCCCATATCTTCGAAGTCTCGATCTGGCCGTTCTCGATAGGGTATGCGGTGGCCTTGCCGGCTTTCATAGGTACGAAGTCCACGGCCACGCCCGTGTCCATGTTGGCGAGGTCGATGTTCTCCTCTTCGAGCCACTCCCTGACTTCTCTGAAGGTGAGGGCTATATCCGGGTAGCCCGGATTATCATCTGCTTCGACTTTCTTGGCGATGCATGGACCGATAAAAACGATGACTATGTCGTTGCCGTAAAGCTTTCTGAGATATGCACTGTGCGTCTGAAGCGGCGACGGGACCGGAGCCAGCTTATCTATGTCCTGAGGGAAGTACTTCCTGACCAGCTCCACGACCGAAGGGCATGCCGTAGAGATGAACGGCGCGGAGCCGTGCTTCTCAAAATACATGTCCAGAGCCTGAGAGACGAGGGTAGCGCCTATGGCCGTCTCAGAGACCGCATGGAATCCGAGTCTGTACAGCGCTCTCACGAAGTTGTCCTCGTAGCCCTTGAACTCCGATACATAAGACGGAGCCAGGGACACGATGACCTTTTTCTTCGACAGGAAGGCCATGGTGACCTTGTCGACGTCGTTTCTGATGGTCTTTACCGAGTTCGGGCACTCGTTGACACAGGTGCCGCAGAACGTGCAGCGCTCGTGTATTATGACCGCGTGAGCGTCCTTGATACGTATCGCCTTTACAGGGCAGTGCCTGACGCATCTGTAGCAGTCGCGGCAGTTGTTTATCTGAGTATAGATAGGTTCTCTTTTCACGTTTTACCTCCTGAAGCCGGGCGCAGTGACAGCGCGAGCGCTCTGGCTCGCTGTCTCTCGGATTTGCCATTGCATCCTCAGTCGCTTGCGAGCGCGGGGAGTTTTCGCCGGTGCATTGAGTACCGGGGCACCGTCTCAAACATCCTGCCGCTTCGCTTCTCTCCATCGGTGCAGCTGCCGGAATCCTCGCGAACGCTCATCGGGCGGTCGCGCTGCCGCTGCACCGGGTCTGATGATGCCTTTATGATAACATGCATATTGCTGTGCTTCTATATAGAAATAAAGAATAATTCCGCAGCATTTATGGTATACTTTATTGGTAAAAATAGGTCAAAAAACCGGAGGTAGGATAATGGCATTTGCAACAGCAGAAGAATACAAAAACATGGCCGGCAATTTCATCCACGATATCATCGATGAAGACCTGGCCACAGGTAAGCACAAAGAGATAGTAACGAGGTTCCCGCCTGAACCTAACGGATACCTTCACATCGGACACGCGAAGTCGCTGTGCCTGAATTTCGGTACCGCTCTGAAGTACGGCGGCAGGTGCAACCTCAGATATGACGACACGAACCCTACAAAAGAAGACATCGAGTTCGTAAAGTCCATCGAGAATGACGTCAACTGGCTCGGATTCCAGTGGGACGAGAAGCTCTGGGCTTCGGACTATTTCGATACGATGTACGAGGCCGCGGTCGAGCTGATAAAGCAGGGCAAAGCCTTTGTATGCGAGCTTACTCCGGATCAGATACGTGAATACAGGGGCACGCTCACAAAGCCGGGCAAGGAAAGCCCGTACAGGAACAGACCTGTTGAGGAGAACCTCGAACTCTTCGAAAAGATGAGAGCGGGCGAGTTCGCCGACGGAGAGATATGCCTTAGGGCGAAGATCGACATGGCGAGTCCTAATATCAACATGAGAGACCCTGTCATCTACAGAGTGGTCCACGAGTCCCACCACAACACGGGAGACAAGTGGTGCATCTATCCGATGTACGACTTCGCCCAT
>CACYHM010000352.1 GCA_902774195.1 uncultured Eubacteriales bacterium | reverse complement strand
TCATCGCGTATTCTGGATACCCTGAACAGGTTTACAGGTTTGATCATAGTCGTACTTCAGTCAGCTCATGTCCTGTATCAGGACTTTCCTGCGCGTTTTTTCTTTCTGAATACGTCCGCGGCAAGAAGTCCCGCGAACAGGGCCGCGATGAGCACCGCGAAAGCCGTGTGACCGGGTCTGTCTTTCCGTCCGGTTGTCTCTCCGCTGAGGCTGGACTTCAGAGCGGTGATCTCCTCATCGCTCAGTCCTGTCTCCCTGCAGTATTCCTCAGCCTCTGCAGCGAGGTCGGCGCCTCTCAGATCATCCGTTTTGTACATGGTCTTCAGCGTCGCCTCGATGTTCTCGCGGACTATCGTTTCGTAGCGCTCATCATCAGGTGTGATCCCGTAGTAGTTATAGTATGTGACCATGTAGTCGCTTACTACCTCGTCATACGACGCTCCCATCAGGCACTCGAGGAGAGCCGCGACCGTTCCCGCTCTGTCCTTCCCTTCCGTGCAGTGCACGGCGTACGGCCCTTTATGCTCTGTGAAATACCTCAGACCTTCTGCCAGTTTTTCCCGGAAATCGTCCGAATCGAAGTTCACTCCCATGTCGAGAGGGATGTAATCGATCGTAGAGTAGTAAGTCCTGTCGTAGTCCGGGTATGACTTTGCCGTTTCTTCCGAATCGGAAAGGTTCATCACCGTTGCGATCCCGTATTTTTTGCAGGCAGCGTCCGCGTATGTGTTGCGCTTATGCACCGGGTCGATCGGCGAAGCCGTTCTGTACAGGATGTCCTTTCCCATCCCTGTCGTGGAGACGACCCTGAAGTTTGCGAACTGCTCATCGCTGAGCTGCGGATAGTCGGAGCGCTCGTCCGTATATAGCAGCGAATCGTGCCCGTACTCCTCATAGAGTCCGCCTTTAGTCTTCATCACGAAATGGAAAGTCACATCGCTGATGCCCTTCTTGTATGTCCAGGCAAAGGTCTGATCCTCAAAGGTGGATTTGTCGGCTATGTACTCCGACGCGAAGTCCCCCATGTTTATCGCGAGTTCCGTTTCTGACTCATCAACACGCAGCAGCCGGTCGCCGGTCCCGACCTCGCTGTAATTATTCACGACCGGTATGTCCATCTGCTGGTCGAGAAAGCTGACTGTGACGATGTCGCCGTACTCGATCCCGGCTTCTTCGAAGTCCGTCTGCGTCATGAGGCGTCCGTCTGTGACCAGTTTGATATTTCCGAACTTGGATATCTGCTCAAGGTCCATGCCCGCATCTATTTCACCCGTGTCCGCTGCATACGCGCGGTAAGTGAACGGTCCTGCCGTCATTGCAGGCATGGCGGCCGCTGCAGCGATCACGAGCGCGAGCACCGCCGCCAGACCCGGTCTTTTCCGTTGTTTTCTCATCTTCAAAGGTTCTCCTTCCGCTGCCGGGTCCGTCTGCTGTAATACCCGTCATATCAATTGTAGCGGCCGCACTTCAAATCTGCAAGAAAAAACAGGCCCCGTACGGAGCCTGCCACAGTGCATTCATTCAGTTTCGTAGTAGTTGCCTCCGAAGGACCAGCCCCCGTAGCCGAAGTATTCCTTGAACTCATCGAGCGTCAGTATATATGTCGGCTGAGAGCCCGCGACCTTGCCGTCCCCTATGTATATCGCGACGTGGCCCGGATCCTTCCCGCAGTCTTCGCAGGGGTATCCCGATAGGTATTCCGGTCCGCTGTAGATCATTGCGCCTACAGGTATATCCTCGGACCATACAGCATGCCTGTCCCTTGATTCCGACGCGCAGCACGAACCCGATACCGGAAGCCCTGCGGACGCGTATACGTCACACACCCAGGTCTCGCAAAGCCCCTGATATCCGTTCTCCCACGGAGCTTTGCTCTCAGGCCATCTTCTCCTCAGAGCATCGAGTATGGCAGCCTGCTGTTCGTTCTCTATCGTTATCTTATTGAAGATGCTGTTCTCATCTCCGGCAGTATCCGGTTCGAGCGTTCTTTCCGCATCCGTGACCGCCCCGGGAGTGATGATACCTGAAGCGGTATATTCATCCAGAGCCGGCAGCGCGATCCAGACCACGAGAGCGAGCAC
Organism: uncultured Eubacteriales bacterium; assembly: GCA_902774195.1. The sequence goes on along the minus strand of CACYHM010000352.1, from coordinate 152 downwards.
GAGCATGTCAAAGAGGAGGCAGACGATGTCAGCCGCCTTTTTTCGCCCGTCCGCGCCGGCAGTGCTCACGGTTTTCGCTTTGCTTTCAGCCGCCGCAGGATTCGCGGTATTCGCAGTTTTGATCACAGCCGTGTTTTCCATCCTGATCATCG
>CACYHM010000351.1 GCA_902774195.1 uncultured Eubacteriales bacterium | reverse complement strand
ATACCCGTATAGAAAACGGAAAGATCATAGAGCAGAAGAGCTGGAAGTTCATTAAGGAACTCAACTCTTACAGCCATGACATCATGAGTTCTGTTGCTTTGTCAGACGGAAAAAGAGATCTTACGTACAGGCAGATGTTCAAAAAGTGGGAGCATTACGCCGAAGTTTTCTCGGCGCTCGATATCACGGGAAAACATCATTCCAGAGTCATGCTGAAGGGCACTCCTGCGATGGAAGTCATCTGTGCGATGTATGGTCTGAACATGACAGGCGCAACGGTCTCGCTTATACGCAACCAGGCAGACGATCCTGTCAGACTAAGGGATCTTGCCGAAAGAGAGAAGATCACGGACATCATCCTTTCGGATACCGGTCTTACCCGCAGACAGCTCAGCATGATAAAGAGAGAACAGCATGATCTCGGTATCAGGAACGTCATCGTGATGCATGTTCCGCGTGTCGGATGGACAGAGCCGCGCTGGGCGGAAGAAGAAAGCATGGAAAGGTATCTTGAGTTAAAGAAGATGCCGGGCGTGCTGTTCATGGACGATCTTCTCGCGAAATATGAGGCGACGCCGATATCCTTCTCAGATGAGCTGTCTGATGATGCATTCATCATCCATACCTCGGGGACCACGACAGGAAAACGCAAGTCCGTACCGGTATCCGACAGGGGACTGAACGAAACAGCCAGAAGGATGCTGGCGGATCCTCAGTTCGCGTGGCTCAGGAACAATGTGTCGAGCTGCCTGTTCATGGAGCTTTCGATCGCATATGCGATGTACGACATGATGAATCTGCCGCTGGCTTTTGGAGGCAGGGTGACGGTGCTGCCGTTTGCTGTTGATGATGAGATAAAGACAGCGGAAGCTCTGATGCATTACAGGCCGAATATCGTATTTACTCTTCCGCCTTTCTTAAGGGCTCTGTCTGAGATGCCTGTGCGGCCGAACCTGTCGTTCATTGAACTGCTGTTCATTGGAGGCGGATATATATCTGCGGATGCCAAAAAGTCGTTCGATGCGTATTTGGCGGAGTGCAGGGCAGAGGCAAAGTGCACCATCGGCTATGGGAACTCCGAAGCGGGAGCAGCGGTTATACTGTCAAGTCCTGACAGGGATGACGACTCGATCGGATATCCTCTGCCGGGCGTGAAAGTAAGACTCTATGATGAAGAAAAGGATGTCTTCCGCGATCCTGCGGACGGTCCCTGCAGAGGAGTGCTGCATATCTGTTCGCCGTCGGTCAGCTGCGGACGCATAGGAAAAGATGTGCTCTTCGAACTGACTGAGATAGACGGAGAGAAATATCTGAACACCTATGACCTTGTCGAGACAAGAGAGGACGGGGCGTACTACTTCATCGGCAGGATGAACAAATACTTTGTCAATAACAGCGGCATACGCTTTGATGCGGGACTTGTGGAAAGAGCGGTCGCGGCTCAGCCGGGCATAGAGGCCTGCGGGATAGCGCCGAGGTTCAGCAGGGCCATACGCGATACCGTTCCGTCCATGTATGTGCAGACATCTGAAAAAGGCAGACGCGCCCGCGCCGTGGTCAGAGATGCTCTGATAGAAGCATATATCGGGAATGATCTCTTTAAAGATACATATCTGCCGTTCGAGGTTACGATCACTGATGAGATACCTTATAACGACGGTGGCAAGGTGGATATCTACAGGATCACAACGGAAGGGGTCAGCGGACACAAATACGGCATCGTGCCGGTGACAGAGGACGGCGTGCTGAAGGACATAAGACTCGAGGAATATAAGAGGCGGGAATCCGACAGAAAAGCGCTGCCTGATGAGCTCAAAAAGCATGACGACAGATAGGGGGGCAGAAATGTATAAAGGATTTTTCGAAGACATGGAATATGTAATGAGTCTTTTCTTCAAGCCGTTTGAGAACTGCTGCGGAGAGGCAGACGATAAAGAAGATGATGAAGAGAAAGACTGCGGCATGGGATGCGATGTTTTCCCATGCATGAAGGATGAAAAAGCTGAAGACGAAAAAGAATCTGAAGAAGAACACAGCGCTGCCGGCGGGCTGCTTGGCCCCGGCCCTATGCAGGATATCATGAAGTGCATGTTCGATGCCTCTGATATCGATTATGACTATGAAGACTGACAGACCCGGCTGGGGCGAAAGGATATGCTTCGGCGCAGCCGGCATCGGCGTACGCCTCGTTCCTTCAGTTATTACCGGGTTCATGCTCATATATCTGACGAACGTCGCTTT
>CACYHM010000350.1 GCA_902774195.1 uncultured Eubacteriales bacterium | reverse complement strand
CCTGTTATCCCGTCATGCACGCCCGCATGCGATATGCTTTCGACACCGTTCAGCAGTCTGCTGAAATCCGCCATATCGGCTTCGCTGCGGCCTTTGAGAGATATGCCTCTGTATTTCGAATCCGAAATGATCTCATTGCCGTCGGAATCAAAGATCATGATATAGTCGGCATCTATTATGTCCGAGGCCTCTTTCAGCCATTTTCTGTTCTGCAGACTCCGGTTGCTGTCAATAAGCGCCGCAAGAGTCTTTGCGTTTTCTATATACCGCTTCTGGCTGCTCTTCCACTGCGCATCCGTCCTCTCCGCGTCGCCGTCCAGGCGGTCGAAAAGCGCCTGCAGAGTCGATGTTCCCCGCGATGTCCTCAGAAAAACGCTGTCGACCGATATGGAAAAAGCAGAGCATATGCAGGCGATCAGCGTGACCGCGATCACAGATATGATGATCTTGCTCCTGACACGCTTTTTGCTGTAGGATGATCTCATCTCATCGTCCATGATTCCGCCCGCGATCCGTCTGTATATCGACAGGAGCCAGACGGAAAGCGCGATGCATATGGCCATTGCAGCGAACAGCAGGGCAGCTGTAAGCACTGCAGATCTGGCGATAAACGCCTGCAGAGGCACGATCATAAGTGCCGCGTCATCCGGATCGAGTCTGGTATCGAAGACCTTTGCGCAGACGATTATGCTCCTTCTGCCGCTTACTCTTGCTATACCGCTGCCCCTGTCAGCGATGCTGTCAACAAGAGGCACAAGATCCAGCTCAGAAAGCCTGTCATATGCTGTATATCCGTTCGTCGCCGCAGTTATCTGATAATCCCCGCTGCCGTCGGCCGCCAGACTGAGAAAGTCACAGCCGTAAGCGGAGGCCAGATCATCCAGCGCGCTCTGATAGTCGACGCCCTCTTCCAGCAGCTTATCCTCATCTCCGGCATCCTGTCCGCCTGTGTATGTTACTTCCTTAAACTCCCTGCCGCTCATCCTGCGGGCAGATGCGATCAGCTTTTCCGATACAGACAGATCTGCCTCAACATCAGCGCTGGTCTCAGCCTCCTTGTTCATCATGAACTTGTAGGTATCTTCAAACGAATCTATCCTGGCATAGCTTTCGCGCTCGGCCATCCGTGAGTAGATGATGCCGTAAGCGTAGACGATCACCGCGGCTAAAACAAGAGCCGAAATGATCAGATAAGCCAGAGTCATCTGCGCGATGCTTTTTCTTTGGCGTTTTTTACCCTCTCCCATCATCTCACCTGTTCATTATTTCGCTATAAATGCCACACCCAGTGAAAAAGCGGCTATAAGGATCAGCAGCACAGTCATCCATATCACTGTTGTTCTGACGCTCTGTTGATGCACCCTGAAGAACGGATACGGTCCGTCGACTGTCTCAGCATGATTCAGATAAAGAAGAACTATGCCGTATACCAGGGTCACAGCGACAGGGATCATCCACATGGATGAATGGCGCTCCCACAGCATGTAGGATGTGATGGATACCGCAGGACAGAGCGTATGATGAAAAAGACCGTTTCCGGACAGCATCATTCGCGTGAAGCCGGCTCCCGACGGCACGAGAACGAAAAGCGTGACCAGGACAGTCATGACCAGCATTACCGTGCTGAGATATCTCATCGTGATCGTGAATGCAGAACCGCTGTTTATCAGATAGCACACGGACGAGATCAGAGTCACGATGTTCGACAGCTGTGTATAGAAAACAAGCATCATCAGACCGCGGCTCCGGCTCACATTGAATCCTGCCAGTTCAAGTATTATTACGATTATGTTTGCTATGAGAGCTTTATCCATGGTTTTACCATTATATCAGTTTTCAAGTTCATCAGGCAGTCCCGCTCTCAGACCGGGAGCATCCCTGAAAGGTACCAGTTCGATGTCTTTCAGGACTCCGTCAGCGCGTTCGGGTCTTACCCTGTACAGCAGTCCCTTCACCTTTCCTTCCCTTATTTTCCGTGAATCAGCCTTGCCCGCTTCGTTCAGCGGAAGCCTTTGAGCTATGAGGCACTGCCCCGGCAGATTCGTTTCTTTTATGATCCCTTCCCCGATAAATACTTTTATCAGGGCTTCTTCTGCAATAGCCACGGCATCACCGTCCTTGTCCTCGACAGAGACATTGAGGACCGGTATGGTATCGTGCATGGTCTTATCGTATCCCGGAGTGATGCAGCAGTTTTCGATGCCAGGCTGAGCAGACAGCGCGGTCTCTATAATCCCCGCATCGAATC
>CACYHM010000349.1 GCA_902774195.1 uncultured Eubacteriales bacterium | reverse complement strand
CCGCACGGGCAGCGTCCGTGATGCGCGTCAGCGGGCGCAGCATGGAGCCCGTGTACCACAACGATCAGATCGTGTGGGTGCAGCGCTGCGAATCGCTTCGTCCGGGCGAGGTCGGCATCATGGTGTACGACGGGGAAGGCTATCTCAGAGACATACCTGCGGCGGATCCGGAGAACCTGTACCCGAACATATTCTATCCGGACGTGACCCGCGTGCGCGACCACCTTGCTCTTGTGATCGTCGACGCGCCGGAGCTGTTTGACAGAGTGATCTCCATAATCGACTGACCGGAAGGAGATAAAATGGTAGACAGAGAATACATGGCGGAGCAGCTGTTCCGCAGCGGATATAACTGCAGTCAGACGGTGTTCGCGACGTTCGCGGACGCGGCGGGAATGACCGAGGAAGAGGCTGCAAGGCTTGCAAGCCCCTTCGGCGCGGGATTCGGCAAGATGAGAGAAGTCTGCGGCGCGGTCTCGGGCATGGTGCTCCTGGCCGGAGCGCTCAGGGGCTATTCAGATCCTGCGGACGCCGAAGCAAAGAAGGAACTGTATGCTCTCGTGCAGAATATGTGCAATGAGTTCAAAGAGCGCGAAGGCTCGCTCATCTGCAGGGAGCTTCTGGGGATCAAAGAGGGCGAAGATCTGCCGGAACCTGCGGCAAGGACGGAGGAGTATTATCAGAGCAGGCCGTGCATCCGCCTTTGCAGGACCGCGGCGGTTATAGCCCGTAAATATCTGGAGATCGATTAAAGAAAAGAAAGGAGTATCAGGACTATGTGGATCGATGTAAACGGAATAAGGATGTACTACGAGGTGCACGGCAGCGGCAGGCCGCTGATCATGGTGCACGGGAACAGCGAGGATCACAGGATCTTCTATGACGCGAGGGTGCTTCTGAGCAAACACTTCACGGTATATACCGTGGATTCAAGAGGTCACGGGTTCAGCTCGAGAGTCGGGGAGTTCCACTACGACGACATGGCTGACGATATGATCGCATTCATGGAGCAGCTGGACCTTGAGGACGTGGTATTCTACGGATTCAGCGACGGAGGCATCATCGGCCTGCTCGCTGCGATGAGGTGCAGCCGCATCGGAATGCTCATAACGAGCGGGGCGAACCTCACGCCTGAGGGTGTGAAGCCTCCTTTCGGGCTCATCGGCAAGGCTCTGTACGCAGCCACTAAGGATCCTAAGATCAGACTCATGCTCGACGAGCCTCACATCACGCCTGAGCAGCTCGCGCAGATAAAGGTGCCGACTGTGGTCATGGCGGGCGAGAAGGATCTTGTCAGAAGAGAAGAGACCGGGAAGATCGCGGGGAGCATCCCGGGCGCGAAGCTCCGGATCATCGAGGGCGAGGGCCACGGCAGCTATATTGTGAACAGCAGCAGGATCGCGGATATCATAATGGAAGAGACGGGGGTCGTCGCGCCGTCTCCGGGCAGCGGTCTGAGCCTTGAACATATGAAGGCGCTGACGAAGGCGCAGCAGGGCGAGGAAGACGCCGATTACATGTACAGGAAGCTGGCTGAGAAGGTGACGGACGAAGGCGATGCAAAGGCTTTCCTCAGGCTTGCCGGCGATGAAGCCAGGCACGCGGATGTGTTCAGACGCTACACTGGAAAGATCCTGCCGCCGAATCCGACCAAAGCCATCCTGATCCCTCTGCTGTATCAGACCATAGGAAAGGAAAGGCTCTATCCTGTGATCGCGAAGGCCGAGTACGATGCCGCGGACAAGTACAGGGGCATCATCGCGGATTTCCCGGAAGTGGAGGAAGTGATGAACGACGAGACGCATCACGGCGACGCGGTGCTCGGGCTGCTCAAAAAGTAAGGAGAAGCGATGAGAAAGATACTTGTTGTTGTTGACATGCAGAACGACTTCATAGACGGGGCGCTCGGCACGCCCGAGGCGGAAGCGATCGTAGAGAACGTGAAGCTGAAGATACGCGAATACAGGCCGGAGGATGTCTTCGCTACGATGGACACTCATGGTCCGGACTACCTTGAGACGCAGGAGGGCAGGAACCTTCCTGTCGAGCACTGCATAAAGGGGACCGAAGGCTGGCAGATCAGGCCGGATATCGCGGAACTTCTGGACGGAGCGCGGATATTCGAGAAGCCGACCTTCGGAAGCGTCGATCTGGCGCGTGAGATATCTGAGATCGCAGCCGGAGAGGAGATCGAGATCGAGCTCGTCGGACTGTGCACGGACATCTGCGTGGTGTCGAACGCCCTTCTT
>CACYHM010000348.1 GCA_902774195.1 uncultured Eubacteriales bacterium | reverse complement strand
CGATCTTCCGTAGCGGTCGGCTTCCATGTACGGCGCCATCGCCTTCAGGATCTTGGCTTTCTGCGCGTCTGTGACCAGGTATTTGAGTTCATATCTTTTAAAAACAGCCTGATATCCCATGACATTGTCTCCTTTACAATGCATAAGATACCAGGCGAAGTTTAAATCAGGCTTAAGTGATCAGATCTGTTTCAGAACCACACCCATCTTATCAGCATGAAGGCTGCGACGAGCATGCCCAGGCCGAGCAGCAGCAGAAACATCCCCGGACTTGCCGACCCGTCAGCTATGATGTATTCATTCGGGTTTCGGGGATTGATCCTGATCGGAACGATGTCTCCCTCATGATAGCTGCAGTAGTCCGAACTGTACTGGTCGTTGAAGACCAGAAGCGTCTCGCCGTTGAGCTCGACCGCCAGACGCAGTCCGCACATCGCCGTGCCGTTCGTGTCGGCCCCGTATGTATCGCTGTAATCGTACAGTGTCTGTACCACGCGTCCCGTGGTCCTGAATGTGCAGCGGCGGTTCTCTTTTACCAGCAGCACGAGGCCGTAGACCAGAGCCGCAGACCCCGCCAGGCCGCAGATCACCGCGAATATCGTAAATGCCCAGTTTCCTATTGTGTCGATCATACAGCCGCTCCTCCCGATCAGTAATCGTCTTTGTCCTTATTCCCTCTGGCCAGCGCGAAGAATATCAGCGACAGGGAGAGGAACACATATGACATGTATCTCCCTTTTTCGCTGAAGTAGAATATCACTCCCGCGATAAAAAACAGTATCGCTCCCACGAGGTCTCTCTTTGCCTTGCCGCTCATAAGTTTCCCTGCCTTTCTCATTATCCATGCATGCCCATCCGGTCTTACTCCAGCCCCGGAAACCCGAGCTGCCTCAGCGCCTCAAACAATACTATGTTCGCTGCGTTTGAAAGATTGAAGGATCTGAGGCGCGTGTCTTTGCTCATCGGGATACGGACAGTCCACTCTCTGCGCGCCCCGATGAGATCTTTCGGAAGTCCGGCCGTTTCACGCCCGAAGAGTATCATGTCCTCATCTCTGAACTCCGCTTCAGTATAGAGCCTTTCCCCCTTTGTTGTCGAGAGCCACATCCTTCTGTCTCCGTACTTTTCCATGAAATCCGCAAGACTCTCATGGACCTCAAGTGAAACATACGGCCAGTAGTCGAGACCTGCGCGCCGCAGGCTCTTTTCATCCAGACTGAAGCCGAGCGGCTTCACAAGATGGAGGACGCTGTCTGTTGCGGCAGCCGTTCTCGCGATATTTCCCGTATTCGGGGGTATCTCAGGTTCTACAAGCACGATATGGATGGCCATTCGCCGATCTTCCTTCCTTGATCATACAGCGATTATACAGCAAAATCCCGGGTCCATCGCCCGGGACAGTTTTTTGATGCGGATCTACCAGTGTGTTTCGACATACTCGAGGATCGTCTTCAGATCTTCGTCGGTGCCGTCTGTGAGTCCCATCTTGAACCTGCAGTCGCCTTCCCAGCCTTTTCTGATAGTAGCGATACAGTCTTCCTTGCTCTTGCCCTGCCTTTTGTACTTGGCAATGAGCTGCATCAGTATTCCGTATCCCTCTATCCTGACTCTGCCTCCGCTGACCTCTCCCAGATCATCGAGATCGAGTTCCTGGCTGCCGGCCTCGAATAATTTTTCAACATCTGTCATTTTGCATGTACCTCCTTCAACGGATTTATTATCAGCTTTCCTGATCAATATACGATCTTGTCTCTGCCGCGGAGACACGCCTGATCTACTGCCCTCTGATCTACACAGTATATCAGAATAACCCTTCTCCTGAATAATACTACATTTTTACTCAATTGGGGCAGTTAGTACAGTTATCAGACGCATTGTGACTCGCGTTTCCTGACGGCAGCTCCCGGACCCGTTCTGTCTCACGGGAGAGCAAGGCTCAGAGTCATCCCGATCATAATTGCCGCCATAATAAATACTGCGTGTATGAGCCTGCTGTCATGCATATATCTATTGCCCTTTTCATTACTTCAGTCCTTCGATCCACGACTTCAGTTCTTCCTCCGAAGCCCCTCCGCTGAGTCATTATTTCCTCCGCATCCGGTCAGTACCAGAACAGACATGATCAGCATCAGCAGGTTCTCAAGGAGGACGAGCGCTCCGGCCTTTTCATAGTCAAGGAAAGCGAACGCCGAACGGAAGAACATGTAATCTGTCCATCCGCTGCGGAGAAAGAGGAATGCTCCTATGCC
>CACYHM010000347.1 GCA_902774195.1 uncultured Eubacteriales bacterium | reverse complement strand
CGGCCTAACCTGAGCGAGATGATGGCTGAAACTCCGATTATGAGCGATGACGAATACAGGTCTAAACTTTTTGGACCTGACAGCAGCAACAGTGCCGTGCCCGCTGAGGACAGCGGCGCACAGGGCGCGGGCACGGGTACGGGTACGGGTTCTGGCTCCAGCGTGAGATCAGACGCGGGTGACAGCAGCAGCTCTGATACCTAAATCTCGTTTTATAGTCACATAGAATACCATCAAAAACAGCTGAAAACCGGCTTAGAAGGCCGGTTTTTTGTTGCTTTTCTCGTGTGACCATATTATAATTATAGTCACACAAGAAAACGGGGTTGTAATGGCTAACAAGGACAAGAAATTCATCTTACGAAAGGACATGGGGAACGGTGTTTTTTATGTCTATGAACGGACTTACACCTACGATCCGAAATCAAAGAACAACAAAACGAAGGATCGACTGCTCTACAAAGAGGTGAACGGTGTCAGACAGGAAACCCGAAGGAGAAGAACCCGAGAGGAAATACTGGAGGCGGAAAGGCTTTCAGGTATTTCCGCTGAAAGGAAAAGAACCGGGTCAAAGGAGATTCTTGATCATATCGCAGAGAAATCCGGCATTGACGATGCAGTGTACGCCGCATTCGGAAACGAGATCGATGACGCGAAAAAGTGCATCTCCATGGCCAGATATCTGGTATGCAGCGGCGGAAATTCATTCCCCGGAATCAAAGTATGGATGATGACACATGCGGTGCCGTATACCCAAAGCGTACTGACCAAAGACACCTGTAAGGCGCTGATGGATAAAATCGGGCTGCACTACGATATTGTTGAGAAGTACTTCAAAGAGCGGATCAAGTGGTGCAAATGCTCTCTGGTAATTGCTTATGACTCTACTACCGAGGCAACCGACTCCACCCGTGAAGATAATGCGCGCTACGGCTTCAACAAGGATAGGGACGGACGCCGGACAATAAAGGCTCTCTACCTTTATTCCATGGAGGATCACCAGCCGATAGCATTTTCCCGCGAGCCTGGCAATCTGTCGGATGCGGCATCGGTGATGAAGGCTGTAAAACAGCTCGAGGCTCTCGGCGTCAAGGTATGCGAGCTGGTAATGGATAACGGCTATTACAGTTTCGATAATGTCGGGGAGCTGCTGTACCATAGGTTCAATGTCACCATTCTGGTCAAGACCGGCCTGAACTGGGTAAAGGATGCGATAGACGACCACTACAGCGAGTTCGGCAAACCGTCGACATACTGCTGCTGCGATGACAAAGAAAACCTGATGTCAGGTGTGACCGTGAAGCTTAAGCTCCCTTTTCATCACATATGCGAACACAGCGACAGAAGGACAGGTGCAAAGAAGGGAGAACCGATTGAATTTGAAAAGGAGGTTTATCTCCATCTGTACCGTAATGAAACACTGCGTAAAGCCAAACTGGAGAAGCTGATTTCAGATGTGAAAGACATCATGCAGACCATCAGTGAAACTCACACTCTCGATGTACTTGATGAACGCTCAAAGGAACTCGCCCGCCAGTGTCTTGTCATCACCGCCGACAAAGAGTGTAATGTAACAGCTGAAGGCATGAATGATGACGGCATAGAGAAGCTTCACCGCTATGACGGGTTCATGGCCATCTTATCTGATTCCGACGGTGACAGCCGATCGGTACTGAGAAAGTACCGCAGCAGGGAGCATATCGAAGACAACATGTGGATCAAAAAATCCTGCTGTGACGGCAGCACTCCGCGCAGCTGGTATGACTACGCGCACAACGGCAGGCTGTTTATTCAGTTTCTGGCAATGGGCTATTACGACTGTCTGTATGAGATACTGGGTAAGATGAGAGGAAAGATCAACAGCACTATCGCTGATTTTGACAAAGCCGAAGTTCCTTCAGCTGAGAGAAAACTCTGGCGAAACCTGAAATCCTGGATGCATAATAACTCGCTTAACGACATTCTCCAGTACTTCGATGTTTATGAGACCAGTAGAGTCTCAACAGAGATCAGGCGGAAAATCTGGACGACCGGATATACGGAACGGGATAAACTCTTTCTGAAACTGCTGAAAGAGTACACCGCTCCTGCCGATTAAAGTAGCAACAGCAGCAGTATGCAGAAGTGCTATATCGTGTGACTATAAAACGAGTTTTAGGCTGATAACAGCACAGACGCAGGCATTGACGGGATTACGATCAAGAGCACAAGTGAGCGCGCCTCCGCGAGCACTGGCGCAGGTGCAGGTAGAA